>NZ_WIWL01000215.1:0-128962 GCF_009600105.1 Pseudomonas sp. FSL R10-0056 | reverse complement strand
CCCCCAGTGTTGCCAGCGCCTGCAACTTGCCCGGGGAGCGGTTCCAGGCCCGCACCGGGAAGCCGGCGTGCAGCAGGTTGCGGGCCATGGGCAGGCCCATGATCCCGGTACCGATAAAGGCTACGCTTGGCAGGTTCATGCTTTTCCTCCAGTGGCAGGGGCCAGTGCGGCGCCAATTTGCGATTCTTTATTGCGCGGCATCAGCACCATGCCCAGGCCACCCAGGCCAACCAGTGCGGCGATCACCAGAAACCCCGGGGTGTAGCTGCCGGTCACGGTGAACAGGTAGCCGGTCAGGTAAGGGCCGATAAAACCGCTGAGGTTACCGATGGAGTTGATCAGGCCAATACCCACGGCTGCGCCGACACCGGTCAACACTTGCCCGGGGACTGCCCAGAACACGTTGATCGCGCTGTACACGCCCATCGCCAGCAGAATGAAACCGATGACAATGATCCACGGCTGGTTGAGCCACAGCGCCACGGCAATCGACACTGCCGCGAGCATGGCGGCACCGCCGGCATGCCAGTGACGTTCTTGCAGGCGGTCAGAGCGCCGGCTCCACCAGATCATCGCCACAGCAGCAACGGCATAGGGAATGGCGGTGATCAGGCCGTTCTGCATCAGGCCGATTTCCAGGCCGAAGGTACCGCGGAACGATGCCAGAACCGTTGGCATGAAGAAGTTCATCGCGTTGGAGCCCGAGGTGATGCCGAAATACACCAGTGCCAGCAGCCATACCTGGCGGTTGCACAGGGCCTTGCGGATCATCTGGCCCTTGGTCGGTTGCACTCCCACCACCAGCGGTTTGTTGCGCTCTTCCTGGGCCAGGGTGTTGATCAGCCAGGTGCGCTGTTTGTCGGTCAGCCAGTGGGCATCGGCCGGGTGGTCGGTGAGGTAGAAGTAGCACACCACACCGAGGATCACCGCCGGTACGGCTTCGACGATATACATCAGGCGCCAGCCGACAAAGCCCCAGGCATCGCCCATCTCCATCAGGCCCACCGACAGCGGTGCGCCGATGATTTGCGCGATGGGTACGCCCAGATAGAAAGAGGCGATCATGCGTGCGCGATAGCGGCTCGGGAACCACAGCGACAGCAGATAGATCACGCCAGGGAAGAACCCGGCTTCGGCAATACCCAGCAGCACGCGCAGGGAAATGAAGTGGATGGGTGTCTGCAGGAAGCCCATGGCGCCGGCGATGATGCCCCAGGTCACCATGATCCGCGCGATCCATACACGGGCGCCGTAGCGGTGCAGCAAAATGTTGCTCGGCACTTCGAACATGAAATAGCCGAGGAAGAAAATACCTGCGCCCAGGCCATAAATGGTCTGGCTGATGCCGATATCTTCGTTCATGCGCAGTGCGGCGAAACCGACGTTGTTGCGGTCCAGAAAGGCGACCACAAACAGCAGTACAAGAAAAGGAATCATGCGCCTGGTCACGCGCTTGATTGTCTGTTGTTCGATGTCCGAGACATCGGTGAGTGGAGTAGTCATGTGGCACGACCTCAGTTTTTTATTGTTGTGAGTAGCGTGAGCGTTGCAGCATTTGGGTGAGACAGGGCTTTTTGTGGGAGCGGGCTTGCTCGCGATGGGATCGCTGCGGGGCTTCAGTTGCACCGCGTCGCCTTGATCGCGAGCAAGCCCGCTCCCACAAGGGAGTGGTGGGTTATTTGCCGGCCGTATCCTCGATATGTGCGCGCACGATGGCATCGAAGTCCGCGTCGGCGGTAAAGCCCAGGGCACGGGCGCGGGGGGCTTCTACCTTGCTCGGCCAGCTTTCGACGATACGCTGGATAGTCGCGTCGGGCTCCCAGCGAATCAGTTTGACCACGTCATCACCGGCCACCCGTTGCAGCGCCGCGACCATGTCGGCCACGGTGGTGGTCACGCCCGGCAACGGGATAATGCGCTGGTTGCCCAGGGTTTCTGGCGACAGGGTCATGCCCAGCAGCATCGACTCAATAATGCGCCGCGGCGAGGTGAGGTAAACCTGGGTATCCGGGCGTACCGGGCATACGGCAGGCAGGCCCACCAGTGGCTCGCGGATGATCGAACTGAAGAAGGTCGAGGCCGCCTTGTTCGGCTTGCCGGGGCGTACAGCCACGGTTGGCAGGCGCAGCACCCGGCCGTCGACAAAGCCTTTGCGCGCATAGTCGGCGACCAGCAATTCGCCTACGGCTTTTTGCATGCCGTAGGACGATTGCGGGGTAAGCACGGTGTTGTCATCAACGACTGGCGGCAGGGCGCCGCCAAATACCGCAAAACCGCTGGCGTAGACGAAGCGCGGCGCGTTGCCTTGCTTGCGCAGGGTTTCGAGCAGCAGCATCAGGCCGTGCAGGTTGACCTGCATGCCCAGGTCGAAATCCGCTTCGGCCGCCGAGCTGACCACGGCTGCCAGATGCCACACCAGGTCCACGCCATCGGTGACGCGGGCGATGACATCGGGGTCGGCTATATCGCCGGTCACCAGCTCGATGCGCGGGTCGCTCGGCACATCTTCGCCGGCAAAGGCGTCGAACAACACGATGCGCTCAATGGTGCGAGGCGCCTGGCCTTCAAAGGTCAGGCTGTTCATGTCGAGCAGGCGCTGGGCCAGTTGTTTGCCGATAAAGCCGGTGCCGCCAGTAATCAGAATGCGCATGTGTAAAACCCTTTCTTATAGTTGTGTGAGCGTGAAGTCAGTCGGCCTGTACGGTGAGCTGGCGCTGTTCGCCAAGGCCGCTGATGCCCAGGTGCATGACCTGGCCTGCGCGCAGGTACACCGGGGTTGGTTTGATCCCCAGGCCCACACCCGGCGGTGTGCCGGTGGAAATCACGTCGCCCGGTTGCAGCGACATGCAGCGGCTCAGGTAAGCAATCAGGGCCGGGATCTGAAAGACCATGGTGCGGGTGTTGCCGTTCTGGTAGCGCTGTCCGTCGACTTCAAGCCAAAGGTCGAGCTGGTGCGGGTCGCTGATCTCATCACGGGTCACCAGCCATGGTCCGAGGGGGCCAAAGGTGTCAAAGCCCTTGCCCTTGTCCCAGGTGCCGCCACGTTCGATCTGCCATTCGCGCTCCGACACATCGTTGATCACGCAGTATCCGGCCACGTGCTCCAGGGCGTTATGTTCATCGATATTGCGTCCACCCTTGCCGATCACCACGCCCAGCTCGACTTCCCAGTCGGTTTTGGTCGAGTCGCGGGGGATTTCCACGTTGTCGTTGGGACCGCAGATGGCGCTGGTCCATTTGCTGAATACCACCGGTTCCGACGGCACCGCCAGGCCCGACTCGGCAGCGTGGTCGGCGTAGTTCAGGCCGATGCAGATAAACTTGCCGACCTGGCCGACGCAGGCGCCGATACGTGGCGAACCGCTGACCAGCGGCAAACTGGCGGGGTCGATTTTGCTCAGTGTTTCCAGGCTTGCGGCTGACAGCGCAGCGCCTGCAACGTCGGTGATATGCGCCGACAAATCGCGGATATTGCCTTGGGCATCGAGCAGGCCGGGTTTTTCCTGACCTTTATCGCCGTAGCGCAGCAGTTTCATAAAAGCTCCTTTGGTGCATGGAAATAAATCTAGTGTGGCAGCGAGCCTGCTCGCGAATGCATCAATGCGGTGCCACTTAAACACCGAGGTGCCTGCATCGCGAGCAGGCTCGCTCCCACAGGGTTTCCCACAAAATGCTTAATTACTCATCCCGCCATCGATCACCTGGACGGTGCCGGTGGTGTAGCTGCTGGCATCGCTGGCCAGGTACAGCGCCAGTTGTGCGATTTCTTCAGCGCTGCCGATGCGGCCCATGGGCTGGCGGTCAACAAAGGCCTGATAGACCTCAGCTTCGGAGCGCCCTTGCTCAAGGGCCTGTTCAGCGATGCGCTGGCGTAGCGAAGGGGAGTCCACCGTGCCGGGGCAAATGGCGTTGCAGCGAATGCCCTGGCGCACGTAGTCGGCGGCGACCGATTTGGTCAGGCCGATCACCGCAGCCTTGCTGGCGGTGTAGGCAAAGCGGTTGGGCACGCCTTTGACGCTGGAGGCCACCGAAGCCATGTTGATGATCGAGCCGCCGCCGTTTTCCAGCATGCCGGGGAGGAAGCCGCGGATCATGCGGTACATGGCGGTGACATTGAGGTCGAAAGAAAATTGCCAGGCCTGCTCGTCGCACTCCAGCAGGGCACCGCTGTGCACATAGCCTGCGCAGTTGAACAGCACGTCGATAGCGCCCAGCTGCTGGCAGATGGCATCGATGGCGCAAGCTTGGGTCACGTCCAGGGGCAGGACTTGAATACCGGGGATATCTTGCAGGGCTTCGACATGCAGGTCGGTGGCGATGACCTGCGCGCCCGCATCGCGAAAGGCCAGTACCGAAGCGCGGCCTATGCCTTGCGCCGCAGCAGTTATCAGCACACGTTTGTTGGCTAGGTTCATGACGAAAGTCCGTTGTTATTATTTGGCCCAACAGCTGCACACTAATATTGCTTTGCGATAATCGCCAATGAGATATTCTCAGGTCTTAATAACCGGGGGTTATCGGATGGCGGATGTCGGATTTAACCAGTTGTGCAACTGGCTGCGGTTTCGCCATTTGGTGCTGATCGACACCCTGGCGCGCACGCAAAACATGCATGCGACTGCGCAGGAAATGAGCATCAGCCAGCCAGCCGTGAGCAAGATGTTGCGCGAAATCGAGCACCAGCTGGGCTTCGAAGTATTTGCCCGTTTGCCGCGCAGCATGACCCTTACCGATCTGGGCAGCCATGTGGCCCGTTTTGCCCAGATCGCGTTGAACGACACCGGTCAGTTTGTCAGCCAGATCAACCATCTGCGCCAGGGTGGGCATGGCCTGATCAAGGTCGGCACCATTTATGCGGCCACAGCCCTGGCCGTGCCTGCTGCCATTGTGCGGGTCAAGCAGGACTGGCCGTTGCTCACCGTGCAAGTGCTTGAGGGCACCAGTGCCAATATGCTGACCTTGCTCGAACACAAGGAACTGGACCTGGTGGTGGCCCGTTTTACCCTCGATCGTCATCGTGAGTTGTTTGAATTCCAGGCGCTGGCGCCGGAGCCGTTGTGCCTGGTTACGGGCAGCCAGCACCCGCTGGCCGGGGCCAGTGAAGTGCCACTGGCGGATTTGGGCAGTTGGCCGTGGGTGATTTACCCGACGGGCACGCCGATGCGCGCACGGGTGGAAAAAGCCTTCGTCGAAGCAGGCATGCAGACCCCGGAAAACACCGTCGAAACCGTGTCCTTGCAGACCACCATGCAACTGCTGCAAACCACGCCGTCGGTGGCGATGCTGGCCGAGTCGATGGTCGAACCGGAAATCCAGGCCGGTCGCCTGACCCGCCTGGCCTTGCCGTTTCCGCTGGTGCTGGCTGACTACGGGGTGATTACCCGGCGCAACGATGTCCCGCAGTGGTCGGCAAAAGCCTTTATCGACGCCTTGTTAAGTGGTCCCGATGCCCTGCGCGGTGCTCGCCAGACACCTTGATAACGCGCGGTTATTAACTGATGGAATGATGTAATTGGGCACAGGCCAAACCGCCCTCTAAAGTGAGCGTCGCCCCACCTGTCGGGTAGGGGCGCAACCGCTCATGAGAGGCGCGTATGAGAACAATAAAAAGCTACAAGACGCTGACGATCTTCTTCCTGTTCCTGATTGGCGTGGTCAACTACCTTGACCGCAGCGCCTTATCCATCGCCAACACCACCATCCAGAAAGACCTGGCCATCAGCCCGATGCAAATGGGGGTGATGCTCTCGGCGTTCTCCATTGCCTACGCCTTTTCACAACTGCCTCTTGGTGCTTTGATCGACAAGTTGGGCAGCAAGCTGGCACTGGGTGGATCGCTGGTGGTGTGGTCGGTTGCGCAGGCGGCCTTCGGCCTGTTCAGCAGCTATGGCCATCTGGTCGGCTTGCGGGTGTTGCTGGGGATAGGTGAGGCGCCGGTGTTTCCTTCGGCGGCCAAGGCATTGTCGGAGTGGTTCGATACCCAGGAGCGCGGCACGGCGACCGGCTGGGTGTGGTCTTCGACTTGTATCGGCCCGTGCCTGGCCCCGCCGTTGTTGACTGTTTTCATGGTGCATCTGGGCTGGCGCGGGATGTTTATCCTTACCGGCGTCATGGGACTGGTATTGGCACTGTGCTGGTTCAAGTTCTACAAGAGCAAGGCGCAATACATGGCCGAGACAGGTCGTGCGGAACCGGTGCCAGTGCAACAGGTCAAGGCGGCGAAAGTGCGCTGGACCTCGTTGTTCAGGGATCGCAACACCTGGGGGGCGTTCCTCGGGTTTATGGGTGTGATCTACATGATCTGGCTCAATCTCACCTGGTTGCCCGGTTATTTTGAGCGTGAGCACGGTCTGGATCTGTATCGCACGGCCTGGGTGGTATCGCTGGCTTATTTGTTTGGCGCGTTGGGCACCATTGTGGCCGGTAAATGCTGTGATCGACTGGTGGCGCGAGGCATGCGGGTATTGGCCAGCCGCAAGCTGATGGTGATTCTGGGGCTGCTGGGCGGGGCGCTGTTTACGCTGATTGTGGCCTTTACCACCAACGTGGTGGCGTGCGTGATCCTGCTGTGCCTGACCATGTTCTTTATCAACATCTCCAGTGCCACGGCGTGGATGATCGTCAACACCATTGTGCCGTCGGAGCGTGTGGCTTCGTTTGGCTCGATCCAGAACTTTGGCGGTTACCTGGCAGGTTCCATAGCGCCGATCCTGACTGGATTCAGCGTGCAGCAGAGCGGTTCGTTTTCCTCGGCATTTGTGATCAGTGCGGTGGTGGCGGCGTGTTCGGCCTTTGCCTACTTTGCGTTGCTCAAGGAACCGCAGGCACCGGAAGCGCCCTTGGCCACCCTTGCTCCCGCCTGACTGAGCCCTTGTGGGGGCGGGCTTGCTCGCGATGGCATCCCCGGGGTGCGCAAGCCAGACCGCGTTGTGTGCATCGCAGGCAAGCCAGCTCCCACAGGTTTTGCGGTGCTCACAAAATCCGGGGTCAGCCGCGTACCTCTGTGGGAGCGGGCTTGCTCGCGATGGCATCCCCGGGGTGCGCAAGCGAGACCGCGTTGTTTGCATCGCAGGCAATCCAGCTCCCACAGGTTTTGCGGTGCTCACAAAATCCGGGGTCAACCGCGTACCTCTGTGGGAGCGGGCTTGCTCGCGATGGCATCCCCGGAGTGCTCCAGCCAGACCGCGTTGTTTGCATCGCAGGCAATCCAGCTCCCACAGGTTTGCGGTGATCACAAAAAAGTCCCACGACATATCCCGTCAAACGATGCCCGTTGTGGCTGTCCCGCTACTGACTAACCTTTGAAATTCATCAACTCATAGAGTCAGGCCATGCCTTCTTTTTCTGCCTCCCACCGCCTGCGCCGTGGTCGTTACAGCGAGCAAAATCGCATTTATCTTCTGACCGCCAATACGCTTGGACGCCAACCGATTTTCCTGAACTGGCGTGTAGGCCGACGGGTGGTCGAACAGTTCAAGCGGGCACAAGAGCAGGGGCTGGCCACTTCGCTGGCATGGGTGGTGATGCCGGATCACTTTCATTGGCTGATCAGCCTTGATAAAGGCTCGCTGGATGAGTTGATGTGTCGCACAAAATCGTTGAGCACCCGCGCAATCAACCAGTCCACTGGGCAAACAGGCCGCCGTTGGCAACAGGGCTACCACGACCATGCCTTGCGGCGTGATGAAGATATCAAGCAGATGGCCCGTTATGTGATTGCCAACCCGCTGCGCGCCGGGCTGGTCCAGCGGGTGGGGGACTACCCCTTGTGGTACGCAATCTGGGTTTGATCCCACAGGGGGATAGGTGTTTACCGTTACAACCACGACTCGGTAATGCGCCGGTCCAGTTCTTCCCAGTCAGCCATGCCCAGCACCCGGGTGGTGTTGAGGCCGCGCAGGTAGCCGCGCAGCTGTTGGGCACTGGCCTGGATGTCGGCAGTCGGAGTGTTTGCGCTGTGCAGCGTCTCTTCGTAGAGGCTCAGGTATTCGTTTACGCGGTCGCGGTACTCGGGCAGTACCGCTTCACGGATCAGGTCGAAGGTGCGCAGTTTTTGATTGGTATTCACGGGTCACCCTTTGTGAGTTTACGGGCTGTTGTTTGTTACCCAATGTAGCTCACATGTGACCCGTGTTAATACCCGCAGTGCCCCTCAGTGTGGTGTGGCTGCCGGGGCCGGGAGTTTGCCCGGATTGCCGCTCGCCCTCGCTGAGCGAATCAGCATCAATGCGCCCAGCAGCGCCGTGCCGGCCAGAAAGTACATGCCCGCGTGCGGGTTGTTGAAGTAGCCCTCGGCCCAGGTTTTGACCGTGGGTGCAAGAAAACCGCCCAGGTTGCCCAGGGCACCGATCACGGCAATCCCGCTGGCCGCCGCTGCACCACCCAGAAAGCGGGTAGGCAGTGTCCAGAACAACGGTTGCACGGTGATAAAACCGGCGGCAGCCACGCAGAACGCCATAATCACCAGCACCAGGTTGCCACTCAAGGTCGAGCCGATCATGCCCACTGCGGCCATTGCCAGCATCAATGCGGCATAGCGGGTTTGTTGGCCCTTGCGGTCAGCATGGCGTGTCACCAGGTACAGCATGCATACGGTGGCAATCCACGGAATGGAGGTCAGGGCGCCGACCTTAAGGCCAATGCCGGTACCCAGCAACTCGGCGATCCGCGTTGGCAGGTAGAACAGCACGCCATACACGCTGACCTGAATGGTGAAGTAGATCAGGGTGAAGTACAGCACCACCGAGTTGAACATTGCTGCACGCCACGACGACGGGCCTTTGTTGGCTTTTTGCAGTTGCTCTTTTTCCAGTTCATGTTCGATCGCGGCCTTTTCTTCGGTGTTCAGCCACTTGGCATCCCGGGGTTTGTCGGTCAGGTAGAAGAACGCGAATACGCCGATGATCGATGCCGCGAGGCCTTCGGTGACAAACATCCATTGCCAGCCGGTAAGGCCGAACTGCGCGCTTTCCAGCAACCATCCCGATACCGGGCCGCCCACCATCAACGACACCGGCACGCCAAAATAGTAAATGCCATAGGCCGAGCCACGCTGGTTCTGCGGGAACCAGTAGGTCAGGTACAACACCACCCCCGGCGACAGCCCGGCTTCGGCTACGCCCAGCAGAAACCGCAGGATATAGAAGCTGGTTTCGTCGTGGGCAAACATCATCGCCGCTGAGACCAGGCCCCAGGTCACCATGATCCGGCTCAGCCAGATGCGTGCGCCGATCTTGTGCAGCATCAGGTTGCTCGGTACTTCGAACACGGCATAGCCGATAAAGAAAATCCCCGCACCCAGGGCAAATGCCGCGTTGCTCAGGCCGGTGTCCGCCTGCAGGGCGTGTTTGGCAAAGCCGATATTGGAACGATCGATGATCGCCATGGCGAACATCAGGGCGACAAAGGGCAGGATGCGCCAGCGGATCTTGCTCAGCGCCTGTTGCAGTGCGGGGTTGGTCATGGGGTGCTCCGTTATTGTTTTTGTGGAGTACAGCAATCAGATTTTTTTCAGGGCAGCACGGGCATAGGCAGCGACGATCACAAAACAGCCCATTGGCAACAGATAGGCCACGGCCGTGGAGGAGTGGTCGGCCACCAGGCCCATCACATAGGGCAGCAGCGCGCCGCCAACAATGGCCATGATCATGAACGAGCTGCCGCGCTTGGTATGTGGACCGAGGTTTTTCACGCCCATGGCAAACAGGGTGGGGAACATGATCGACATAAAGAAGAACGTCGCCACCAGCGCGACCACCGATACACCTTCAAACCCCAGCACCACCACCGCACACAGCGCCACGTTGATCAGCGCATAGATCAGCAGCAGGCGCTGGGCATTGACCCTGCCCATCAGCCAGGTGCTGAAAAAGCGTCCGAACATAAAGCTGAGCATGGCCACCGAAAGCAGATACGCGGCTTGCTGGCTGCTCATCTGCGCCCAGTGCTCGGTGACGTAGTTGATAAAAAACGCCCCCACGCCAACTTGTGCTCCCACATAAAAGAACTGGGTGATAACCCCCGTGACGAATTCGCGGTGTTGCCACAGGCCTTTGTGGTCGTGCTGCGCAACTTGCACTTCCTGCTCGCGCAGGTCGGGCAGCGCAGTGCGGGCGATAAGGATGGCCACCAGCAACACCAGTGCGGCAATCACCAGATAGGTCATTTGCAGCGATTGTGTGGTGTCGGTGCTGTTGGCACCGCTGAAGAACAGTGCGCCGCCAATCAAGGGGCCGAAAAACTGCCCCAGGCCGTTGAACGACTGCGCCAGGTTCAGGCGGCGCTCGGCACCGGCGGGTTCACCCAGCACCGTGGCGTAGGGGTTGGCGGCGGTTTCCAGGCAGCCCAGGCCGCAGGCAATCACAAACAGCGCGAACAGGAAAAACTGAAAACTCTGCGCCGCAGCGGCGGGCATAAACAGCAGGGCGCCAGTGGCGTAGAGGCACAGGCCCAGCAGGATGCCGGCCTTGTAGCCGTACCTGTCCATCAGCAAACCGGCGGGCAGGGCTATCAGAAAATACGCGCCAAAGTAGGCGCTTTGCAGCAGGCCCGACTGCGCCTTGCTGACGTGCAGGGTTTCCTGGAAGTGCTTGTTGAGCACATCGAGCAAGCCATAGGACAGGCCCCAGAGAAAGAACAGGCAGGTGACCAGGATCAGTGCCCGGCGATAGGACGTGACCGCCCGGGTAAAGGACGGCGCTGCGACGTTCGGGTGCTTGAGTGACATGACGCATCTCCTTCTTATTGTTGTGAGTTCGGCGTTGTGGTTTGCGTGGATCTACACCCTGTGGGAGCGAGCCTGCTCGCGATGCAGGCGGCTCGGTTTGCCTGACCACCGCGGTGATGCCATCGCGAGCAGGCTCGCTCCCACAGGGTCAGGGAGAATCTTTCAGGCTGAAAATCTGTGCCATTGGCGCCCATTTTTCACCGGGCTTTGTCCAGGGTGTAGGCTGCTGAAAACGCCACATCAGCGCTTCCCATTCCTGCACCTTGGGGTCGCTGGCGCCAGCCCGGGCAAAGGCCTCGGCGCTAAACCCCGGGGCTGTGTCCATGACCATGAACAGCCGCGTGCCCAGGCGCCATATCTGCATGTCGAGCACGCCATACCCGCGCAAATGGGCGCTGATCTGCGGCCAGATGTTCTGGTGCAAGCGCTCATACTCGGCAATCAGCGCCGGGTCGTCCTTAAGGTCCAGCGCCAGGCATTGGCGGTTCATGTCAGCGCCCGGTCCAGGTGGGTGTAGCCACCGTCCACCACCAGCCATTGCCCGGTGGTGTGGGAGGCGCGCGGGGAGAGCAAAAACAGCACGCTGTCGGCGATTTCTGCGGCCGTGGTCATGCGCCGGCCCAGGGGGATTTTTTCAACAATGCTCGCCAGCTTGGCTTGCGGGTCGGCGAAGGTGTCGATCCAGCGCTCGTACAAGGGGGTCATGACTTCGGCCGGGATCACCGCATTGACCCGGATCCCGTCAGCCAGCAATGAAGTGGCCCATTCGCGGGTCAACGACAGTTGCGCGCCCTTGGCGGCGGTGTAGCCGCTGGTCCCGCCTTGCCCGGTGAGGGCCGTCTTGGAGCTGATATTGACGATGGCACCGCGGCTGGCCTTGAGCGCATCGACGCACAGATGGGTCATGAGATAATAATGGATGAGGTTTTTTTCCAGTGACTCGACAAAGGCCGAGCGCCCGGCTTCAAGGCCAACGCCATCGTTGACCCCGGCGTTATTGACCAGCCCGTCAATGCGCCCGAAGCGTTGCAGCACGCTGGCGACTGCCGCGCGGCAGGCGTCTTCGTCGCGCAGTTCGACCTGCACAAACAGGCTCTGCGCCCCGCGCTGATCCAATTGCCGGGCCAGCTCATCGGACAGCGGGCTGTGGCCGAAAATCACCGGGATCGCACCTTCGTCAGCCAGCCCCAGGGTGATGGCTGCGCCGATCCCCGAGCCGCCGCCGGTCACGATAAACACCTTGTCTTGCAGATGCAGATTCATTGCGTCACTCCCTCTATGTTGTAGACGCGGCACGCCGTACCACCCCAGATGGCCGCGTGCTCTGACACGCTGGCGACCAGGGTGTGAGTGGCCTCGTAGTCGCTGGCCAACAGGCACACCGGCCAGTCGGAACCGAACATCAGGCGCTCGGGGCCAAACAGTTCCAGTGCCATGTGCAAATAGGGCGTCAGTTGTGCGCTGGACCAGTCCTGCCAATGGGCTTCGGTGATCAGCCCTGACAGCTTGCAGCTGACGTGGGGCAGGGCCGCCAACGGTGCCAGTTGGCTGGCCCAGGTTTTCAAGTCCCCGGCCTGGATATCGGGTTTGCCCAGGTGGTCGAGTACCAGATGGTGCTGGTCATGCTGCTGGCACAGTTCGGTAACCGTGCGCAGATCCCGGGCCTTGACCAGCACTTCGTAGACCAGTCCCTGGCGTTGCAAGGTATGCAAGCCACGGCTGAACCCCGGATTTTGGATAAACTGGGCGAGCGAGGGTTCGTCCTGCAACTGATGACGAAAGCCACGCAAAACCGGCGCTTGCGCCCAGCGTTCAAGCGATTGCTCAAGGTCGCGGGCACACAGGTCGACCCAGCCCACCACGGCGCGAATCCACGGGTAGCGCTGCGCCAGTTGCAACAGTTGATCGGTTTCACTGGCACAGGCGCGGGCCTGCACGGCGATGCAACCGTCGAATCCGCCAGCATCGAGCAAGGGCCGCAGATCATCGGGGGTAAAGTCCTGGCGCAAACCGCTCATGTCGCGACCTATCCACGGATAGGCCGCGGCGTCATAGCGCCAGAAGTGCTGGTGTACATCCAGTCGTAGTGAGTGTGGGGACGACATTATTGTTGTACTCCGTCCGTTTGCTTAGCCCCGGTAGCGGTACTGCTCGCGGGAGGCGGCCTTCATCTGGATCGAGAAGCCCGGAGCCTGTGGTGGCATATAGGCAGCGTTGCGGATCACGCAGGGGTCTTCGAAGTGCTCGTGCAGATGGTCGACAAACTCCACCACCCGGCCTTCGTGAGTCCCGGCGATGCACAGGTAGTCGATCATCGACAGGTGCTGCACGTACTCGCACAGACCAACGCCGCCTGCGTGCGGACATACCGGCAGGTTGTACTTGGCGGCCATCAGCATCACCGCCAGCACTTCATTGACCCCGCCCAGGCGGCAGGCGTCGATCTGCACCACGTCAATGGCTTCACGCATGATCAGTTGCTTGAACACGATACGGTTCTGGCACATTTCGCCGGTCGCTACCTTGACCGGGCTGACACCCAGGCGGATTTTTCGATGACCTTCGACGTCGTCCGGGCTGGTTGGCTCTTCGATAAACCACGGGTTGGCGAATGACAGTTCGCGCACCCAATCGATGGCCGCGTCCACTTCCCATACCTGATTGGCATCGATCATCAGCTTGCGATCCGGGCCCAGTACTTCCCGGGCGATACGCACGCGGCGGATATCGTCCTGCAGGTCGTGGCCGACCTTCAATTTGACGTGAGAGAAGCCCGCATCCACCGCTTCCTGACACAGTCTGCGCAGCTTGTCGTCGGCATAGCCCAGCCAGCCGGCGGAGGTGGTGTAGCAGGGGTAGCCCTCAGCCTCGAGCAAGGCCAGTCGCTCGGCCTTGCCATTGGCGCGCTCGCGCAGCAGGGTCAGAGCTTCTGCCGGGGTGATGCAGTCGGTGATATAACGAAAGTCGATACAGCGCACCAGTTCTTCGGGGCTCATGTCTGCCACCAGACGCCACACCGGCTTGCCTTCGGCCTTGGCCCACAGGTCCCAGGCGGCGTTGACCACCGCACCGGTGGCCAGGTGGATGGCGCCCTTGTCCGGGCCGATCCAGCGCAACTGGCTGTCGCTGGTCACGTGGTGCCAGAAACGGCCCATGTTTTCGGCGATCCACTCCAGCTTCAAACCCACCAGCAGGCTGGCCAGGGCCTTGATCGAGGCACAGCAGATTTCGTTGCCGCGGCCGATGGTGAAGGTCAGGCCATGGCCTTCAAGGCCGGGGGTGTCGGTTTCGAGGATGACATAGGCCGCCGAGTAGTCAGGGTCCGGGTTCATCGCGTCAGAACCGTCGAGGGATTGCGAGGTGGGGAAGCGGATGTCTTCAACCCGTACGGCAGTAATTGTGGTCATGGTATGGCTCCCTGTCAGTCGGCGTTCACGGTGCGTTGCTGTTGTTCGCCCAGCCCGCTGATGCCCAGGCGCATGGTCTGGCCGGCACGCAGGTAGACAGGCTCGGGTTTGATACCCAGGCCGACGCCTGGCGGGGTGCCGGTGGAAATCACATCCCCCGGTTGCAGGCTCATGAACTGGCTGAGGTAGCTGATGATTTTCGGGATCTGGAAGATCATCGTGCGGGTGTTGCCGTTCTGGTAGCGGTGGCCATCCACTTCCAGCCACAGGTCGAGCTGGTGCGGATCGGCGATTTCGTCGCGGGTCACCAGCCACGGGCCCAGCGGGCCGAAAGTGTCGCAGCCTTTGCCTTTGTCCCAGGTACCGCCCAGCTCCAGCTGGAACTCGCGCTCGGAGATGTCGTTGATCACGCAGTAACCGGCCACGTGTTCCATGGCCTGGTTTTCGCTGATATAGCGACCGCCTTTACCGATCACCACACCCAGCTCGACTTCCCAGTCGGTTTTGCGCGAATTGCGCGGGATTTCGACGTTGTCGTTGGGGCCGACGATGGCGCTGGTCCATTTGCTGAACACCACCGGTTCGGCGGGGATTGTGGCACCGGTTTCGGCAGCATGGTCGGCGTAGTTCAGGCCGATGCAGATAAATTTTCCGACCTGGCCGACGCAGGCGCCGATACGGGGGGAGCCCTCAACCAGTGGCAGGGTGGACGGGTCGATATCTTGCAGGCGGGCAATGCTTTCGGGGCTCAGGGTCTGGCCTGCGATATCCGCGACCACTGCCGACAAATCGCGCAGTTGGCCGTCGTTGTCGAGCAGGGCGGGACGCTCCTGGCCTTTTTCACCGTAACGCAGCAATTTCATAAACAATCCTTTTTGGGGGAGGGGCAGGGCCCAGTGGGAGCAAGCCCGCTCCCACAAGGTCAAAAGCTTGCGGCTAGTTACTCCAGCCGCCATCAATGATTTGTGCCGTGCCGGTGGTAAAGCCGCTGGCACTTGAGCCCAGGTACAGCGCCAACTGGGCGATTTCCTCGGCGGTGCCAATGCGGCCCATGGGCTGGCGCGCGGCAAAGGCGGCATACACCTCGTCCACGCTGCGGCCTTCGCGCTCGGCCTGTTCGCGAATACGCTGGCGCAGGGAAGGGGAGTCGACGGTGCCGGGGCAGATGGCATTGCAGCGGATGTTCTGGCTCACAAAGTCAGCCGCTACAGAACGGGTCAGGCCAATCACCGCGCCTTTGCTGGCGCAGTAGGCAAAACGGTTGGGCACGCCTTTGACGCTGGAGGCGACCGAGGCCATGTTGATGATCGAGCCGCCGCCGCTGCCCAGCATGCCCGGCAAAAAAGCGCGGATCATGCGGTACATGGCTGTCACGTTGAGGTCCAGGGCGAAGTTCCAGTCCTTCTCTTCGCATTCCAGGATAGTGCCGCTGTGCACCACGCCCGCGCAGTTGAACAGCACATCCAGTGGGCCCAGCTGTTTGGCCAGGCGCTCGATGGCAGCAGCATCGGTGACGTCCAGAACATGTTTGTGCGCGCCCTCAAGGGCGTCGAGGGCGCCGGCATTGATATCGGCGGCGAAGACTTCGGCACCGGCGGCGAGGTATGCCTGGACGGTGGCCTGGCCAATCCCCTGCGCAGCGGCAGTGATCAGCACACGTTTGCCGGAAAGATCCATGGGTGCTCCGTTACGATGTCATTGTTTTTATAGTTGGCCCAATGGTCAGGCCATTGGGGGCGTAGCAAATGGCAAAACGACACAAGTACAAGGATAAGGTTTGCTATGATCGCTTTACGATATCCATCCAATGGTCAGGCCATTGGGCCTTTTGTAGCATGCACCTCAAGCTTCAACAAGCGTCTTTTTCAGCTCCAAGTGCTTGTCGAATGCTGTCCAAACCAGAGCTTATTTCCTGATGCCATTTCAAGTTATTGATAACCAACGGCTTTATCGGCAAATCGCTGATCAGCTACGCGCCTTGATCGACAGCGGTGAATTTCCGCCGGGCAGCCGTTTGCCAGCCGAGCGTGAACTGGCCAAGTTGCTGGGTGTAAGTCGTGCCTCGGTACGTGAGGCGATGATTGCGCTTGAAGTGATAGGGCTGGTGGATGTACGCGTCGGTAACGGGGTACTGGTCTGTGAGCCGCCGGTGCAGGCGGTGTCAGATGAACCGGTTATGGCCCAGGCTACGCGCAACCAGTGGAAAGAACTGGACCCCGAGCTGAACCTTGAAATCGACTTCAATGCCGAAATTCCACCGTTCGCGCTGTTGCAGGCCCGTCGCCTGATTGAGCCCGAAGCGGCGGCGCTGGCGGCGATCAATGCCAGTGACGAGGAGTTGGCGGGCATCCGCGAAGCTTTTGAACGCAACGTTCAGGACAACCGCGAAGGGTCCCACACCCACCCCGGCGATCGTCTGTTCCATATCCGCATTGCCCAGGCCTCGGACAACCCGGCCTATGCCCTGATGATCCAGCATCTATTGGGCCATCGTTACGGCAGCATGTTCCAGCGCCTGCAAAACCACTACACCCCACAGGATATGACCCATCGCTCGGAAGATGAGCACCGCCGTATCCTGCTGGCGCTCGAGCAGCACGATGCGCCCGCCGCACGGCAGGCAATGGCCGAGCACCTGGATGAAGTGATCCGTATATTCAGTCGCAGCGCGCGCTGACATTCAATCGCCAGTCGGGAGGGTTGGCATTAGTCCTACATTTATTGGGACTTTTCCTAGGTAAAAATCTTTCAGCATTCGAGATAATTAACCTACACCGTTTCTCGATGGTTCATCTTAATGCCTGGAAATCCCCTGCGTGTCCTGATCCTGGAAGATGACAGTTTCCAGCGTGCCGTTGCGGTAAGCATGTTTCGCTCCCTGGGTTGCCATGACGTGTTTGAGGCCAGTGACGGCAGCCAGGCGTTGACGGTTCTTCAGCAAGTGGGGCCGGTGGATATCGCCGTGTGCGATTTGCAGATGGATGGCATGGACGGCCTGGCGTTTTTGCGTCGCGTGGGCAGGACGGGGCAAGTCCGGTCGATTATTGTCAGCAGTGCGCTGTCGGCCGATTTGCGTTGTGCCGCGCATCAGCTCATTGCCCTGTTGGGGCTCGAGTTGCTTGGCGATGCCGGCAAACCGTTGTATGCCGCTGTGCTGCAACCTCTGTTACTCAAGTATCAAAGCACTATCTGCACGCTCGAACCTGTACCGGGCAGCACGCTGTCACTGGCTTGCGAGGACGAAGTACGTCAGGCTCTGGCCCTGCAGCAATTGCAGGCCTGGTATCAACCCAAGTTCAATCTGCAAACCGGCGATGTGACCGGTGTCGAAGTGCTTTGCCGTTGGCTGCACCCCGATAAGGGCGTGCTACCGCCGGCGGTATTTATCCCGGTGCTGGAGCGCTGCGGCTTGATGGACGAGTTGCTGTTTGCCCAACTCGATCAGGCGTTGAGCCTGCAAGAGCAAGCACGGACACGGGGTTATCCCTTGAACATGGCGTTCAACCTGCAAGCGTCGCAACTGGCTAACAGTCAGCTGACTTATACCCTCAAGGGGGTTCTGACCCGTCATGTCACGCCGGGCTCCAGGTTGACCTTCGAATTGACTGAAACCGGTTTGCTGCAAGCTCCGGTCGCCAGCCTGGAGAATCTGGTGCGCCTGCGCATGATGGGCTGCCGGTTATCAATTGACGATTTTGGTGCCGGTTTTTCGTCATTGCAGCGGCTGTGCCAGTTGCCATTCACCGAAATCAAGCTGGACGGTGAATTTGTGGGCAACCTGGAGCATGAACCGCGTTGCGCCGCCGTGATCGCCAGCACCCTGGCCCTGGGTAAAGCCTTGGGTATGTCGGTGGTTATTGAAGGGATTGAAACCGAGGCACAGTCCCAGCGTTTGCTGGCCATGGGCTGTGTTGAAGGGCAGGGTTACTGGTTTGCGCGGCCCATGAGCGGGCAGGACTTGCTGTGCTGGTTGCAGCAACGTGAAGCAAGCCCTGCCTTAACCACCGCTAGTTGAAGGTATAGGGCGTCAGCGCGGTGGGGTCGATGTTCTGCTCGACTTTGACCATCGCATCCTTGAGCGGGCAGAGCAGGCCTGCGCTGGTTTTGCGGCAGTCCCCGGCGCTTTGGAAATCGCTCCTGAGGGGTTTTTGCGTGGCGGTCAGTTGGGTCAGGTTACGAATCTGGTCCATTGACTGGGCCTCAAAGGCGATGCGCAAAAAGTACTCGCCGGTTTTGACTTCCTTGTAACGTTCGAACTGCAACGTACCCACGGGCGGGATGTTGTTGGCGATGTAATCTCCCTGCTTCCAGCCGAAGCCGAGCATGGTGCGCAGGTAAGAGATATTGGTGTCGTGAGCCACCAGCAGCATCAGCGGTACATCGGGCGGGCTATCCGGCGCGTCTTTCTGCTCCAGCGGGGTGCCCTGCTTGAGTTCCAGGGCAATCTGGTTCATCAGCTCGGAAGCGCCGCGGCTGGCGATATAGGGGATGTCGTTGAGGTAGTCGTACTTGGCCTTGGTCAGCACCATCAGGCTGGATACCTCGGCGGCGGTGCGGCCGTTGCCGAAGGCGACCTTGTCCAGTGGCAGGCCCTGGCTATATTCCAGACGGAACACTTCGCCCATATTGGCACCTGCGCTCAGGCCCTTGATCGCGAAACGGCCCTTGGCGTTTTGTTCCAGTGTCCAGTCCTGTTTGCCATACGGGCAATCGGTGGCAGGCAGGCAGACGACCTCCCTGAGTTTTTCTTCAAAGGGTTTGTAGCGTGCCTGTGCGGCTTCGACGCTGCCGCCCAGAGCCTTGAGGATTTCGGCTTTGGCCTTGGCCGGATCGAGCGCGGCAAAGGGCATTTCATTGGCCTGGAACAGGGCATCCTGCTTGCCGTGGACATAGCCCGGTTGCAGGCCGCAGCCGGGGAACATGCCATCGAGCAAGGCCTGGGCCGTGGCCTTGGTGCGTTGCAGGGGGCTGGCGTGTACCAGCAACTGGCTGGCATCCGGGCAGCCCCGGGGGATCAGCCCGGCGTCGCGCAGCACTTCACCACGGTAGCGGCCCATTTCCACCGCGCCGGTATAGCCGTGGCCGGTCAGGTTACCGAAGGGCACCAGCCAGGTTGGCCATTTGCGCTGGGTGACCGAGGTCAGCAGTTTTTCATTGGATTCGGTAGGCGGGCGCACTCCGTGGCGGCTGACCTGCACGACTTTATCCAGCACATAGCCATCGCTGCTGGGTATCTGGGCCAAGGCTGCGGGGCTGAACAGGCTGGCCAGCAACAGGCCGGTATAAAGCGGGGGCAGCGTCTTCATCGATCTTCCTTTGGGTCTTCCTGACACAGTGGGCGAAGAGTCTAGTCGGCAAATAAGACAAATGCCGAGCTCCGTAGCAGCTGCCGAAGGAAGGTTCACTGTTTTCGCGAGATTTGTGCGGTGCTCGCTTGAAATTCCGAACAGGCAGTGCGTATTTTGTAGCCATTGCCCAGCGCGGCCTGCTTAACAACAAGGATAGTGGCATGAATAGCGATGGCCAGGGTTTGCTCGCACAGCGATTGGCGGGTATTGATGAGATTGAATGCGTCACCCCCGACCTCAATGGCGTGCCCCGTGGCAAGGTGATGACTGCTGCGGGGTTTATAGAAGGGCGGCGCTTGCAGATGGCCCGTGGCGTGCTGCTGCAATGCATCATGGGTGGCTACCCGGAGTCACGCTTTTATGGCGGCGAGGACGGTGATCTTGCCTTGGTGCCAGACCTCACCCAGCTTCATCGCCTGCCCTGGAGCCAGCCAACCCGTGCCCTGGCCATTTGCGATGCCGATGAGCTCAGCGGTGAAAGCTCGCGTCTGTCGACCCGTGGCCAGTTGAAAGCGGTGATCGCCCGCTACGCGGCGCGGGGACTGGCGCCGGTGGTAGCGACCGAGCTGGAGTTCTTTGTGTTTGCGCACAACCCCGATCCGGCCCAGCCGTTCCGCCCGCCCGTGGGCCTGGACGGGCGCCGTGAAGACGGATTTTCGGCGTTCAGCATCAGCTCCAACAACGGCTTGCGGCCTTTTTTCAATGAGGTGTACCTGTGCATGGCGGCACTGGGCTTGCCCCGTGACACCTTTATGCACGAGATGGGCGTCAGCCAGTTCGAGATCAACCTGCTGCACGGTGATCCGATGCTGCTGGCCGACCAGACTTTTCTGTTCAAGCACCTGCTCAAGGAAGTTGCCCTCAAGCATGGCCTTAACGTGGTGTGCATGGCCAAGCCGCTGGCGCACACGGCCGGCAGTTCGATGCATATTCACCAGAGCGTGGTCGAGGCGGCCAGCGGGCGAAACGTGTTCAGCGACGAAGCGGGGCAGCCGACAGCCACCTTCCGCCATTTTATCGGCGGGCAGCAGGCGGGCATGGCGGACTTTACCGCGTTGTTTGCGCCGAACGTAAATTCCTATCAGCGCTTGTTCCACCCCTATGCGTCGCCGAACAACGCGTGCTGGTCCCATGACAACCGGAGTGCGGGTTTACGCATTCCAGCCAGCTCACCTGCGGCGCGGCGGGTTGAAAACCGTTTGCCGGGGGCGGACGCCAACCCCTACCTGGCAATTGCCGCCAGCCTCGCGGCAGGGTTATATGGCATCGAGCGTGGGCTTGAACCGAGTGCTGCGATCCAGGGTGAGTTCCAGGTGCCCGAGGCGCTGACATTGCCCTGCACCTTGCACGCGGCACTGGCACGCCTGGCCCGTAGTGAAATGGCGATTGAACTGTTCGGCACTGAGTTCATCGAAGGTTACGTTGCGTCCAAGACGCTGGAACTGACCAGCTTCCATGACGAAATCACGCCCTGGGAACGTCGCGTTCTGGCGGCTCAGGCTTGACCGTTTAAATCTGTGGCGCCGGGCCTGTTCCCGGTGGCAGACACAAGGAGCCGTAGGGAAAGCCAATGCACCAGATCTGGAAGTCCTTTAGAGCGTTGTATTTTGCCTCGCTGATGATGTTGATCGGTTCCGGCCTGTTGAGTACTTATCTGGCGCTGCGCCTGGCAGCGGACAATGTCGACGGCCTGTGGATCGGCGCGCTGATGGCGGCCAACTATTTTGGCCTGGTGCTGGGTGGCAAGATCGGCCACCGGCTGATTGCCAGGGTCGGGCATATTCGTGCCTACGCCACGTGCGCCGGTATTGTCGGTGCGGCGGTGCTGTGCCACGGGCTGACGGACTGGTTGCCGATCTGGCTGTTGCTGCGGGTGATTGTCGGTCTGGGCATGATGTGCCAGTACATGGTCATCGAAAGCTGGCTTAACGAGCAGGCCGAGGCCAGGCAGCGCGGCGTGGTGTTCAGCCTCTACATGATCGCCTCCTATCTGGGGTTGGTGCTTGGGCAATTGATCCTGGCGGTTCACCCGCAGCTCGGTCTCGAGTTGTTGATGGTGGTGGCCTTGTGTTTTGCCTTGTGCCTGGTGCCTGTGGCCATGACCCGGCGTATTCACCCGGCGCCTTTGCACCCGGCGCCGATGGACCCGAAATTTTTTATCAAGCGTGTGCCGCAGTCGTTGATTGCGGTGATGGGCGCGGGTTTGCTGGTGGGCTCGTTTTACGGTCTGGCACCGCTCTACGCATCGCAGCAAGGGCTGTCTACCGAACTGGTCGGCTTGTATATGGGTAGCTGCATTTTTGCCGGCTTGCTGGTGCAGTGGCCGTTGGGCTGGTTGTCCGACCGTTATGACCGGCCGTTGCTGATCCGTATCTTCGCCGGCTTGCTGGCGGTGGCTGCGTTGCCGTTGGCGATCTTGCCGGCGGTGCCCATGCAGGTACTGTTCATTGCCGGTTGCCTGGCGGCTTTGCTGCAATTTTGCATCTATCCGCTGGCTGTGGCCTTTGCCAACGACCATATCGAGCCGGAGCGTCGTGTGTCGCTGACGGCCATGCTGCTGGTGACTTATGGCGTGGGCGCAAGCGTGGGGCCGTTGGTGGCGGGGGTGCTGATGAAACTGTTTGGCAGCCAGATGCTCTATGGGTTTTTCAGCGTGGCAGGGTTGATCCTGGTATGGCGGATTCGCCCGAATGCGGTGACCAACCTGCACCAGGTCGATGATGCGCCGCTGCATCACGTGGCCATGCCCGACAGCATGTCCAGCTCGCCGCTGGTCGCCGCCCTTGACCCGCGGGTGGATGAGCAGGTGGTCCAGGAGCAAATGGTGCAGGAACCGGTGGTGGAGGAGCAGGAGCCAGAACCGGAACCAGAGTCCAAAACATAGGCAATACCCCTGTGGGAGCGGGCTTGCTCGCGATGGCTTCAGCGCGGTTTTTCAGCCAGACCGCGCCCTGTGCATCGCAGGCAAGCCAGCGACCACTGTTTCAATAATCATCGTCTTTATCAAACTGGCGCGCCTCGCGCTGCAGTTGATAGACAAACCGCTCGACCTGGCGCTGCACCGCGCCGCTGATGTTGTGAAAGCGCATCCCGGCAAAGGTGATGTTCAGCCGCTCTTCAAAATGCAGGTAGCGCAACTCCACCGGTGTAGACATCAGGCCAAACGGCAGGTCGGCGCTGAAGCGCTCATACACCTGGCCCAGTTGCATGCCCTGGCTGATATCCCCCTCAAAACGCAATTTGCAGCCGGTTGCCGAAACGTCCAGCAACTTGCCCTTGATCGGCGCCTTGAGCTTGTCACCCGCCACTTGCACATTGACCAGATTGGCCAGCCGCAGGGCCGCACGGAACGCATTGCGGCGCTGGTGGTACACCACTTCGTGGGGCATCGCGCCGCGATAACAGCGGTGCTCATGACGGTCATCAATGGTCAGCGCCGTGGTGCACTCCCAGGCGATACGCACGCCATCATGGAAGCCCTCAACCTTGAACGGCACCCCCGCTTCAAGAAAACGCTCACCGTCACGGGGGATCATTTCGTCCAGGGCCATGGTGTTGCTCTCGCGATTAACATCCACCACATAGCTCTGGAAGCGCTGGGTGCGGTCCTGGAAAGTAATGATCAGCGGGTCATGGCTCTCTTGCAGCATCCGCAAGTTGGAGGCAATTTCCAACGGCGTGGTGAGCACCTTTGGCGGTTGCGGAGCATCTTGGGCGTCGAACACGTTTGATCAATCTCCAGACAAAATACAGCGACACGCAAAAGATGGGCATTCTGCCATCATGTTGTGTGTCTCGCTACATGCGGTGGTTGCGCGGGCTCAAGCCTGGCTGTAGGCGCGGTGCTTGTTGAGCATCGAGGTGGTGCCGCGTGCGTCATACAGAGACGGGGCTTCGCCGCCATGGAGGATGCGCAACTGGTTGGCGGTGATCGCCTGCTGGGTCTGGATCGACTGACCATTGAGCAGGTTGGCGGCCTGGCATTTCGCTAGCAGCTGGTTCAGTGCATCGCTCTGGGCGAGCAGTTGTGTTCCCACGCTGGAATGGCTGGCCAGGCTTTCGAGGCCGCTGCGGTTGGTGGCCAGGCCAAGGCTGGCGAGAATTTCGCTGCGTCTGCGGCCATGTTGCTCAAGCAAAATGATCAGCGACTGTTTGCGCGCCAGAATGTTTTCCAGCACCTGCATGTCGCGGCCTTTGAGGGCGATGGATTCGTCCTGTAACAGGCCGAGCAATTGCTCGGCAGGAGCGAGGTCATCGTTGATCAGTTGCATTAAATTTTCGTCGTGCATGGCGGGCTCTGGGAGTTAAGCGTCCAAAAGCGCGGCACTGGCCGTTGGCCTAGCGCTGGGCTTCCATGTCAAGCAGTTTGCTGGCGATCCGGTCGCTGTCGACTTTGTAGCTGCCGTCCGCGATGGCTTGTTTAAGCTCTGCCACCCGATTTTTGTCGACTACAGGTTGGTCACGCAACGAGTCGCTGATCTTCTGCAACTGTTGAGCCTCTTGGCTGAGGTGAACAGATTCCCCGCTTGGGGCGCTGACGCCGTTTTGCTCAGGGTTTATTGCCGGGGCCGCTTGCGTGGCGCTGCCGGTTTCCTGGCTGGCGTTACTGCGTGTACTGCCGGTCAGGGGCGGGGCGCTGTTGAGACGACTGAAGTCGATGACCATAACGTTAAACCTCGGGGTATTTGGACGCTTGCCATGTTTTCGGCCATACCCGGAAAAACTTTAGGCTCGATTAATCATGGCTTCACACAGAGCTGTACTGATCTGCGTCAAATGACAGTGTAGGAAAGTCGCGAGACTGATGCCAACTTTCCTATAATACCACTTCTACTTGCCCGGGTGCTGTCACCCTGGCGCGGATAACACGCTTGGAGTTCAGGTTTTTTACCCGTATTTGCTCGCTAAGGCCACCGTCTGACAGGGCTTCGCCGGGCATCTTGACACTTAATGTGCCGCTGCGCGCGCTGATCACCACATGATCGCCCTTGCGCACGGCTGCGGCCTGCTCCAGGTGGGTGAGGGTCAGCACCTGGTCGGTGACCATGGGCCTGAGCAATTTTTGCCCCACGGCCAGCTCGGTGGCGGTCAGGTAGCCCTGGCTGATCAGGCTGACATCGCGCTCGCGCAGGGTCACGTCGGGGTAGTCGATAACCATGCCGCGCTTGAGCGGGTGATTGACGGTGACTACGTCGCGGAACAGTTTGACCTGGGCCGGCACAAAGATGGTCCACGGCGACAGCCCTTCGCAGCGTACGCGCACGATTACCCGGCCCATGGGTTGCGCCGGGCTTTCGAGGGAAGCTGTCAAATCCTTGTCGCACTGGGCCAGGCGCAGGCGCGGGTCAAGATTGTTGACCTGGATCTGATATCGACCCTCGGTCTGGCTGGTGGCCAGGTAGTCTTCAACCGTGAATTCAAGAAAGCCCTGGGTCACGCCGATAAGCTGTTCAGGCGATGTAAACGCGTCAGCCCTGCTATAAGTGCTGAGTGCAAGCAAGGTGCCCGCCGCCAGCGCGCTCAGACCACAGCGGCGCAGACTCGGCAGGAAAGGTCGGTGGCAGGATTTTGTCGTTTTTGCGTTCATGACCGATAAAAAGCAAGCCCCGTGCCGTTTTCGGAATATGCGGGTTGAAACTTGAAGTTTTTAAGAGGAGCTGAGTATGGCCGGAGTGATGGATGCGGTTAACCAGCGCACTCAACTGGTGGGGCAAAACCGCCTGGAGCTGTTGCTGTTTCGCCTGGATGGGCCACAGCTTTACGGGATCAATGTGTTCAAGGTCCGCGAGGTGCTGCAATGCCCCAAGCTGACCCTGATCCCCAAGTCCCACCCCGTGGTATGCGGTGTGGCGAGCATTCGCGGCGCGACCATACCGATTCTCGACCTGGCGATGGCCACCGGCGCGGGAGCCTTGAAGGATCAAAGTAACCCGTTTGTGATCATCACCGAGTACAACACCAAGACCCAGGGCTTTCTGGTGCGTTCAGTGGAGCGTATCGTCAATATGAACTGGGAAGACATTCATCCGCCGCCCAAGGGCACCGGTCACGACCATTACCTGACGGCCGTGACCCGTATGGACGAGCAACTGGTCGAAATCATCGACGTGGAAAAGGTGCTGGCAGAAGTCTCGCCATCGTCTGAAACCATCAGCCAGGGCGTGGTGGATGTTGAAACCCAAAGCAAGGCGCTGTCATTGCGGGTGCTGACCGTTGACGATTCGTCGGTGGCGCGCAAGCAGGTTGCCCGTTGCCTGCAATCGGTGGGTGTTGAAGTGGTGTCGTTGAACGACGGGCGCCAGGCGCTCGACTACCTGCGCAAGCTGGTGGACGAGGGCAAGAACCCGTCTGAAGAGTTTCTGATGATGATCTCGGATATCGAGATGCCGGAAATGGACGGCTACACCCTGACAGCTGAAATCCGCAACGACCCGCGGATGCAAAACTTGCACATCATTCTGCATACTTCGTTGTCCGGGGTATTCAATCAGGCGATGGTCAAAAAAGTCGGTGCCGATGACTTTTTGGCCAAGTTCCGCCCTGATGACCTGGCAACCCGGGTAGTTGACCGGATCAAAGCAGCAGACCACAGCTAGGGGCGCAGCCCTTGGCGGTCAAAACGATTTAAGAGGCAGGATCATTTGTCGACGGCTAATTTGGATTTTGAACAGTTCCGGGTATTCCTGGAAAAAGCCTGTGGCATTTTGCTGGGTGAGAACAAGCAGTACCTCGTCTCCAGCCGCCTCAACAAATTGATGGAGCAGCAGGGCATCAAGTCGTTGGGCGAGCTGATTCAACGCATCCAGGCTCAGCCGCGCAGCGGGTTGCGCGAGCAGGTGGTCGATGCCATGACCACCAACGAAACCCTGTGGTTTCGCGATACCTATCCCTTTGAAGTGCTGAAAAACAAGGTGTTGCCGGAGCAAATCAAGGCCAGCCCCGGCCAGCGCCTGCGTATCTGGTCGGCGGCCTGCTCTTCGGGGCAGGAGCCGTTCTCGCTGTCGATGGCGATTGACGAATTCGAGCGCAGCAACCTTGGGCAGCTCAAAGCCGGCGTGCAGATTTTTGCCACCGATCTGTCAGCGCAGATGCTCAACACCTGCCGCGCCGGCGAATACGACAACCTGGCCATTGGCCGGGGCCTGTCACCGGAGCGCCTGCAACGTTATTTCGATCCCAAGGGACCGGGGCGTTGGGTGATCAAGGCGCCGATCAAAAACCGCGTGGAGTTTCGCCCGTTCAACCTGCTGGACAGCTACGCCAGCTTCGGCAAGTTCGACATCGTGTTTTGCCGCAACGTGCTGATCTACTTCTCGGCCGAAGTGAAAAAAGACATCCTGCTGCGCATTCACAGCACCTTGAAGCCGGGCGGGTATTTGTTTCTGGGCGCCTCTGAAGCCCTCAACGGCTTGCCGGACCACTACCAGATGGTGCAATGCAGTCCGGGGATCATTTACCAGGCGAAATAGGCTGGGAAAACCCCGTAGATACTCTGTTGCCGGTCAAGCCCTATTGTGGGAGCGAGCCTGCTCGCGAACGACCTTCGCGAGCAGGCTCGCTCCCACAGTTGCAGTGTTCCTGTAGCTGCCGTAGGAACGAGGCTGCGTTCGGCTGCGAAGCAGTCGCAAAATTAGGGGCTGCGGTGTAACAGTCAAACCCGGCTACCAGGGTTTTTACGACGACTTCGTCGCCGAACGCAGCCTCGTTCCTTCGGCAACTGCTACGACGAATCCAAAGCAAAGCGGCAGAAAACCGGCAGTCAGCGGTCAAGCATTGCCGCTTTTTTGCCATTGCCATCTCCCGCCTCCCGGCAAACCCTTGTGTTACGGGGCTGTAAAAACTGGCACGGGGTTTGCTCTATCCCTGTCATGTAAAACCTGAACCACATTCTCAGGTCAGCCCACAAAGGTTTTTCGAGATGAGCATCAGCTTCGATAAAGCGCTTGGTATCCATGAACAGGCCCTGGGCTTTCGTGCCCAGCGCGCTGAAGTACTGGCCAACAACATCGCCAACGCCGATACCCCGAACTACAAGGCTCGGGATCTGGATTTCGCCTCTGTGCTCGCCGCCCAGAACGACAAAAACCAGAACGGCACATTTGCGTTGAACAAGACCAACACCCGCCATATCGAAGCCCAGGGCCTGAGCAGCGGCGACGAGTCGCTGCTGTACCGCACGCCGATGCAGCCGTCGATCGATCAGAACACCGTGGACGCTCAGCTTGAGCAGTCGAACTATGCAGAGAATGCGGTCAACTTCCAGGCCAGCTTCACCCTGCTCAACAGCAAATTCAAAGGGCTGATGTCGGCCCTGCGCGGGGAGTGATCCATGTCTCTATCCAGTGTCTTCAATATTGCCGGTAGCGGCATGAGCGCCCAGACCACGCGCCTGAACACCGTGGCCAGCAACATCGCCAACGCCGATACGGTGTCGTCGAGCATCGACCAGACCTACCGCGCCCGCCACCCGGTGTTTGCCACTATGTTTCAAGGTGCGCAAGGCAGCAGCGGCGGCGACTCGCTGTTCCAGAACCAGGACGCCGCCGGCCAGGGCGTGCAGGTGTTGGGTGTGGTTGAAGACCAGAGCGAGTTGCAGGCCCGCTACGAGCCCAACCATCCTTCTGCCGACGCCAAGGGCTATGTGTATTACCCCAACGTCAATGTGGTTGAAGAAATGGCCGACATGATTTCCGCCAGTCGTTCGTTCCAGACCAACGCCGAGCTGATGAATACCGCCAAAACCATGATGCAGAAGGTCCTGACCCTCGGT
Organism: Pseudomonas sp. FSL R10-0056; assembly: GCF_009600105.1. Classification (NCBI taxonomy): domain Bacteria; kingdom Pseudomonadati; phylum Pseudomonadota; class Gammaproteobacteria; order Pseudomonadales; family Pseudomonadaceae; genus Pseudomonas; species Pseudomonas sp. FSL R10-0056. The sequence continues at coordinate 100,711 of NZ_WIWL01000215.1, read as the reverse complement.
CAGTGATAAGGGGCGACGCAAATGAGTGTGACCGATTCCACCAGCGGCTTGACCCTTAACCAGGTACTCGCCAACTCCGCCCAGGCCAAGACCACTGACACCAGCCTGGCGGCGGCCTCCAAGGCGGTATCCGGCAACACGGCGCTGGGCAAGGATGCGTTCCTGCAACTGCTGGTCACCCAGCTGAAAAACCAGAACCCGCTGGACCCGCAGGACAACACGGCGTTCGTTGCGCAACTGGCGCAGTTCAGCAGCCTGGAAGGCATCACCACGCTCAACGATACGGTCAATTCGATCTCCGGCAACTTCCAGTCTTCGCAGGCGTTGCAGGCCTCGTCGCTGGTGGGGCGTTCGGTGATCGTGCAGACCGGCGAAGCCTATGTGGATCCGGCCAGCGACAAGCCCTTCAACGGCACCGTGGTGGTCAAGGATGCTGACTCCAAACCCGTTATCACCATCACCAATGCCGACGGTGAGGTGGTTCGCACCATCGACATGGGCACCCAGAAAGCCGGCAACGCGGAGTTCACCTGGGATGGCAAGGACGACGAGGGTGTGCTGCTGGAAAAGGGCTCCTACACCTTCACCGCATCCAGCAAAACCGACGCCGGTACCACGGCGCTCACCACCTATCTGCCAGCCACGGTCAACAGCGTGACCCTGAGCAAGACCGGCGGTGAAATCATGCTCAACCTCGCAGGCCTGGGCAGCATTGGCATGTCCAAAGTCCAGACCATTGGCTTGTAAGCCGACTCATACGCCTCAAGGAGAGAAACATGTCATTCAATATCGGCCTTAGCGGCCTCTATGCGGCGAACAAGCAGCTGGACGTGACCGGCAACAACATCGCCAACTCTGCGACCACCGGCTTCAAGGCCTCGCGTGCGGAATTCGCCGATATCTACTCGGCCAGCAAGCTGGGTACCGGCAGCAAGACCATCGGCAGTGGCGTAAACCTGGCAGCGGTTTCGCAAAACTTTGGTCAAGGTGCGGTCAACAACACCGGCAACCTGCTGGACATGGGCATTCAGGGCAGCGGCTTTTTCGTGCTCAGCGACAACGGCGCCCTGAGCTACACCCGCGCCGGTACGTTCAAGGCCGACAAGGACGGCTTCGTGACCAGCTCCGACGGCACTGCGCGTTTGCAGGGCTATGGCGTGGATGCCAATGGCAATATCGTTAATGGCGTATTGACCGACCTGCGCATCGATACTTCCAACCTGGCGCCCAAGGCGACGGGCTCGGTGGACTCGACGATCAACCTCAATTCCAACGCTGCGGTGATTGATCAGACCGCCAACCCGTTCGACCCGAGCAAAGCCGAATCCTATACGAAAAGCTTCAGTACTACGGTCTACGATACCCAGGGCAATCCACACCCGATGGACCAGTACATGGTCAAGACCGGTGCCAATACCTGGAAGGCCTACACCCTGATTGACGGTCGCAACCCCGATGGCAGCGCAGTGAGCGGAGACGGCGCAAAGGCGCCGGTGGCTTCGATCATGCAATTCGACTCAGCCGGCGGGCTGACCAGTGTGACGACGCCCAACCCGGTGGCCGGCGAACCCGATATCGTCAGCAACACCCTGACCGTCAGCACCTGGATGCCGGGCGCCATGGTCAATGGCAAGTGGGCGTCCAACGGCGCGGCAGCCAAGGACACCGGGATTGCCATCGACATGGCCAAAACCACTCAGTACAACACCGACACCTCGCGCAACCCGCCGACCCAGGACGGCTACGCTACCGGCCAGATCAACAACCTGACCATCGACGGTTCGGGTGTGATGTTCGCCAACTTCAGCAACAACCAGAGCCGTGCCATTGGCCAGATTTCCCTGGCCAGCTTTACCAATGAGCAGGGTCTGCAACCAGTGGGCGGCACGGCCTGGAAAGAGACCTACGCCTCGGGCGTGGCGGGCTACGACGCACCGAAGGTCGGCAGCCTGGGCGCCATCCAGTCCAACTCGCTGGAAGATTCCAACGTTAACCTGACCAGTGAGCTGGTGGACCTGATCAAGGCCCAGAGCAACTACCAGGCCAACGCCAAAACCATCTCGACCCAAAGCACCATCATGCAGACCATCATTCAGATGACGTGATAGCGCTGCGATCATGATCCTGCGGGCATCGGGTGCGTGAGCAATATATAACCTGCGGGAGCTGGTTTGCCTGCGATGCAGACGCTGCGGCATGTCAGGCAAACCGGGCTGATGCCATCGCGAGCAAGCCCGCTCCCACCATGTTCGTCGCGGGTCTCAGCTGAACTCCACCTGCTCCGGTACCCGCGTCATCAGCACCTTGCCAGCGCGGATCGATACCCGCGCCTTGGCCTGGCGGCGCACCGCTTCGTAATCACTGTCGGCATCCAGCACCACCAGGTTCGCCGGGCGACCCACTGCAATGCCGTATCCCTCACCCAGATTCAGCGTCCGTGCACTGTTGTCGGTGACCAGGTCCAGGCTGCGCGCCAGGTCTTCAAAACCCATCATGTGGCAGATATGCAGCCCTGCATCCAGCACCCGCAAAATATTGCCATTACCCAGCGGATACCACGGGTCCTTGATCGAGTCCTGACCAAAGCACACGTTCATGCCGGCACGGTCGATTTCGGCCACCCGGGTCACGCCACGGCGTTTCGGGAAGGTATCAAAACGACCCTGCAAATGGATGCTTTCGGTCGGGCACGAGACAAAGTTGATCTTTGATGCCTTGAGCAAGCGGAACAGTTTGGAGCAGTAGGCATTGTCATACGAACCCATCGCTGTGGTGTGACTGGCGGTCACCCGGCTGCCCATGCCGCGTACCCGGGCCTCTTCGGCCAGCACTTCAAGAAAGCGCGAGTGGGGATCGTCGGTTTCGTCGCAATGCACGTCCACCAGGCACCCCGTGCGCTCGGCCAGATCCATCAGGAACTTGATCGAACTGACTCCCTGCTCGCGGGTGTTTTCAAAGTGCGGGATGCCACCCACCACATCGGCGCCCAGCTCCACGGCCAGGGTCATCAGCTCACGGCCACCGGCATAGGACTCGATGCCTTCCTGGGGGAATGCCACGATTTGCAGGTCGATCAGGTGGCGGGTTTCATCGCGCACTTCAATCATCGCCCGCAAGGCAGCTAGGGTTGGATCGGTGACGTCGACATGGGTGCGCACATGCTGGATGCCGTGTTCGGCCAGCATGCGGACAGTGGCGTGGGCACGCTGCTTGGTGTCTTCATGGGTGATGGTTTCCTTGCGCTGCGCCCAGCGTTCGATGCCTTCGAACAGGGTGCCGCTGAGGTTCCACTCGGGCTGGCCGGCGGTCAGGGCCGCGTCCAGATGGATATGCGGTTCTACAAAAGGCGCAATCAGCAACTGACCGCGGGCGTCGATATCGCCGGCTTGCGCCGGCACGCTGCCTGCCTGCAGGGTGATGGCACTGATCAGCGCACCTTCACAGGTGACCGTGTGCAGACCCGAGGTTTTACGCAGTGTGGCATTGATGATCTTCATGGTCGTTCCTGTCGTTGAGCTTCGGACATGCGCCACACCAGCAGGGCCACCGAAGCATTCATTCTGAATAGGGGGTCATCGATCGACTGAGCGCTGTTTTGCTCGATGCGTTGCATGCGTTGATTGATGGTATTTCGATGGATGCTCAGGCGTTGCGCGGCCTTGAGTGCGTTACCGTTCTCCTGGAGCAGGGCATCCAGGGTATCGATCAAGGTATGGGGTTGCTTGCGGTTGGGTTCGATCAGCGGCCCCAGGGTTTGCTGTACGAAAGCCTCGATCACCGAGCGTTCGCCCACGGCCTGCAGCAGACGCAACACGCCCAGTTCGCTGAAATCGCAGAGGCCGGTGGCCGGGCGCAGGTTTTCTGCAACATCCAGCGCCTGGCGTGCCTCGTTGAGGGCCCGGTGATAATGGGCGCAATCCTCGACCTTGCCTGCCAGCCCCATAAACAGCGCCAGATTACCGATGATGGCCTGCAAGTCTCGATACAGGCTCGCCAGTTCTGTGCGCAGGTTGTTGTCTTCAGCGAGCAACAGGATGAACAGATCACCCTGCACGATCACCGGCAACGCGCGGGGCAGGGCACGGCTCCACACGTCGAGGTGATCCTGTACGGTCTGGCGGGTGTGTTGCAACAGGCGTTCTGCCTCCTCGGGTGCGTGACTGGCAAACAGTACACTGACTGCTGACAAGCGTAGCGCAACCAGGCGGCACGGTTGGTCCAGCGCCAGCTGCAAGTGCGTTGCGCGCTGGCGGAGGGTGGCCAGGCTGGGGTAATCGCCACTGAGCAGTTGCGCCAGAATGTCGTGGCGCGAGCGTTTGGTCTGGGCCATTTGTACCAGTGCAGTACCAATCAAATGGGTGACGATGACCATTCTCAGCAAGTACGGTTGCTCGATCAGGGGCACGCCGCGGGCTTCGGCCAGTGCAATCACCGATGGGGGAATGCTGTGGATGAAGGTCTCGCCGGTCAGGATCACCAGTCCGGCAATCGCACAGTCACTGCCTTCGTCGATCAGGCGCAGCAAGTTGGCCTCGTCACGGGGGTGGTTGATCCCGGTGACAAACACCAGCTCACCGCCCATGACCCAGCCGGCGATGCCTTCGTTCTCGGCCACATAGGACCAGCGCACGCTGCGCTGGCGGTTGCGTGCGCCGGCCCGCAGGGTCATCTCTTCGAGGCCGGGCAGGGCCAGGATCTCTTCAACGGTCAGGCTCAAAGGGGCTCCTGGGCGGTGGGCAGCACCGCCGGTTGACGGCTGAGTTTCAGCAGCACGATATAGACGATGGCCGATGCGCCAATGCCTACCAGGGGCGCAATCCATGGCGACAAATAGGCCAGCAAGGCGCCCACGGCATAGGCGGTCAGCCCTGCCAGGTTGTAGCGAGGTAACTGGACGCTGGCCAGGGCCGGGTATTTGCCGCGATGGCGAAACCAGAAGTCGGCCATGATCACGCCGCCAATGGGCGGGATGACCGAACCCAGCAGCACCAGAAACGGAATCAGCATTTCATACATGCCGCCCATCGCCAGCAGCACGCCCACGGCGGCGGCGAGCAGGGTCATGGTGCGCCGGCGTTCGCTGCGCACCAGATGGCAGGTGGCAGCGGCCACGTTGTAGATGGTCGGGCCCTGGATCGTCCACAGGTTCAGGCACAGCATGACTACGGCGGCAAACGACAGACCTTGCAGCATCATCACTTCGACGATGTCGGCCTGTTGATAAACCATGGCGCACCAGGCGCCGGCCACGATCATCAGGCCATTGCCCAGCAGAAAACTGACCACGCTGGCGGTCACGGCGATGCGTCCGCTGCGCGACAGTCGCGTCCAGTTGGTGGCCTGGGTGGCACCGCTGGCGAAGGTGCCAAAGACCATGGTAATGGCTGCCGAGACGGTCATGGTCTGCTCCGGGATCACCGCTGCCAGCCCGGAAAACCCGCCGACATGCTGCGTGGCGATATACATGGAGACGATCAGCAGGACAAACATCAGCGGCACCGAAACCCGCGACAGCACATCCAGGCCTTTGTAGCCGATGATCGCCGTGATGCTGAAGCCCATGCCGAAAAACACCATCAAGGGCAGAGTGAAGCCTTCGGCCAGGCCGAGCATCTTCACCAGCACGATGGCCACCGTTGCCGTGCCCCAGGCGTACCAGCCGAGCTCGGCAAAACCGAGCAGGAAGTCCGAGAGGCGGCTACCGGCCTCACCAAAGCAGAAGCGTCCCATCAGCACCGTGTTCAGGCCGCTGCGCGAAGCGATCAGGGCCAGGGCGGCGGCATACAGCGCCAGCAGGGTATTGCCGATGGCCGCAATCCACAGCATATCGACAAAGTTGAAGGCCATGCCCAGCTTGGCACCGGCGAACATGGTGCCGGTAAAGAAGGTAAAGCTGAACAGCACCATCGAAATCGACAACAACCCCTTGCGCGCTGAACGCGGGGCTTCGCTCAAAGGAAAATCGCCGGGTGAACTCATGGTCTATTTCTCCGCCTCGAATGGGTGCGCCGATATCGGTAGCACACAGGAGCCAGAGCAATAAGCGGGCCTGTTTTGTCAGGGCGGGTAAACCGGAGAAAAGCGGGCACACGGCATATGGGCGGGTGTGCAGAGTGCCTATTGGCGAGCGAATATCAGGCTGAAGAATGTGCAGAGTGATTCATTTTGTGGCGCGGGCGCACTGTTTCGGGGTGATGGTTACACGTTCTGTGGGAGCGGGCTTGCTCGCGACGGGATCGCTGCGGTGTAACAGGACAATCGCGGGCAAGCCCGCTCCCACAGTGCCCAACAGTTAGAACGCAATGCTATCGCTGCGGATCCGCGAATCGAGGTTTATTGCCCCTGTCTTTCAGCCATGGCCTGGGCGAAAGCGCCGGGCTCCAGTACCAGGGAAAGGCGCTGGTCCATCAGGTCCGTCTGGTTACCTTCGATCAGGGTGTTAAGTACACGTTGATTGATCTGTGAAAGTTGGCTATCGAGAAATTTCGCCGTGTCGGCCGAGAACTCCCGGTGCTCGATGCCATTGATTTTTTCCATGTTGTAAATGGCCAGGGCCGGCAGCAACGATGTTTCTACATAGTTGTACTCGTGGGTATCCCTCAGGTGCCGGGTTTCGTCGGGGGTTAACGGCTGGTTGTTCTGTTGCCTGGCGTTGAGGAACGTACTCAGGTTGTCCTGCAAGTCCAGCACCTGAAGTTGCGCGATGCGCAGGTCAATGGACGCCTTGAAGGCCTCGACACTTTCAAAGTGCAGTGAAGGCAAGCTGGTGAACGCTTCTTTGTAATAAGCAATGGACGTATCTGTCGTCGGCACGCCCGTGTGGGCCAGGGTCAATGTAGTCCCCATATAGGCAGGGGCTGTATCAACACTGTGCGGCAGGGCAATCGGGAAATGATTGATGTCACCCTTGGCATAAATTTCATTTTTGAAGGGAACCATCACGGCTTCGTTTACAAGCGTTGCCCCCCTGGCGCCCTGGGTTGTTTGCGCACTCGATGCGCCAAGCACGTATTTGTTGAATTTGTCTTTGGGGTCATGGGGCTGCGAGACACTGCGTTCTTCGTAATTGACGTTGTTGTAACCACCAGTAAGCACATTGCTGGCCAGCGTCCAGCGATGACGGTGGGGGATGTCTTCGCCTCCAAGCCCTGTGCCGCGCACACTGTAATTGTGGAGTCTTAAATTCCAGTTTCTGCCTGTCTCCTTGTCCCCGGACATCAAATAAATCTTGTCGAAAAGTTGAGTCCGAGCAGAGTCTTTTTTGCTCTCCTGCAGTGCGCTTTCATCCTCTTTCAAGTGTCGCAGTATGCCAATCAAATCTTTTTTGGTAATGAAGTCGATATCACCGGTTACTCCGGCCTTGCCGGCAAATCCCATTTCCTTACCTTGATCGAATGACAGATAGCGCCGGGATATTTCCTGGTGGACACGATCGTATATTTCTTTGGGTGTACAGCAAGGTGGGGCGGCGGGAATGGCGCCGGCGCTGATGTGTGAAGTCCCCCGGGCAACGCTGTCCCTGGGGGTAAACCTGAAGGGGGAAATCGAGCTGAGATCTTTCATGTGTTTTCGTTCGTTCGATCGAATGGTGGTCATCCTTCGTGGGAAACAACATGTGAACGGTCAAGCAACACACTCCGGGAGCAGGGAGGGTATCGGCGACCGTGCAGTCCATTACATGTCTCGCAGTCTGTGGCCCGGGCTGCAGGGCGGGTTCCACAACGTGCAAGCGAACTGTTACCGGGGGTTAACAGGTACAAAGATCGCAAGTGTTATTGATAAGGCATCATGTCTTTATTGCCGTGAAAGTGTTTATTGGATGTGAGTATGTATTCGGTTCAGTACGCTAATAATTAAGAGGGCTGTTCGTCTTTCCTTGTTATTTTCTTACACTTTGATATTTGTTTTGTTTTTAGTTCAAGGGCAAAGTTTGCGGCCCAATGGCTGTTGCGTCGCCAGGTTTGCTACTGGTTTGCGAGCCTGTGCGTGCCTTCTCCATGCCCCATCTATCCAAGTGCACTATTAATGAGGTGAGCATCATGTTTATTTCCAGGTCAGGTACATCGCTCGATGCGGTATATGGCATCGACAGTCAAGGTAAGCCAGATGCCGTTGCTCAAAGCAGTCCCCATGGTGTTGCCCTGACGGATGTACAAAGACAGATGATCACCAACAGCAAGTTTTTTGAAGCGGGCGCCAGCATGGCCTTGTTGAACCAGCCAGGCAGGATAGGTGAAGTGTTCGACCAGCACGCCGCACAACTGGCAACGGTGTTGCGTCAGGGGTTGAGCGAGCAAAGCGTGGCGGGTGGGCTTGCCGTCCATTACAAGGGACGGGAGCAGCCGTTGCGCGATGTTCTGCAGGCCACCATCGAGCCTTTGGCAGCACAGTCCGACCAGATTGGTCGGCAGATGAAACCCGGGCAGGCGCTGCAACCGTGGTTGATCAACACGCTGCAGACTCCTCTGGCCGGATGTACAGAAGGGTTCGACAAGCAAAACCATGTTGACCTGCTGACTAAAATCCGTGCGTCGAGCGCTTTTGGCAGCACGATGTGCCAGTTGATGGCCCCCGTAGAAGACGAGAGTCAACCCGGGCTCTATGCGCAGCACAAACAAGCCAATACCGCGGCTTGCGTGGCCTTGCTGCGTGAGGCTGGTCTTGATGCGCAGGCAGATCAGTTCGCTGATCGTTTCAAGGAGTTTTCAAGCAAGACGCGTACGCCGGCCTTTGACAATCCGCTCAGTCGTGCCCGCAGTGAACGGATGCCTATGGTGGAAGTCGGCGGGGAGTTGCGGCCGGTGAAGGGAGTTTATGAAGATGCGGCCAAGCTCAAGATGGGGTTTGGGCTGGTGGTACAGAACACGGTCGACCCGCACAGCACTGAGCAGGCCGCCTTGCGCAAAGCGCTGGGTGATCGCAATCAGAATCTCAATGCAATTCCCCGTCAAGGTGCGCCGATTGCAGACCTGACCCGGCCTTTCACCATGTCAGAGGCTGAAATGGAGAACGTGCCGCCAGCCTATTCCCAGCAAGGCCTGACCGGCATGCTGGAGCATTTTTCAATGCTGCATGGCGTGGGTATCAATCGCTGGCAGCCCTTTGGCACATTCGCAATGGAGTCCAACCTCAAGGGTCTGCCATCTGCGGGGGCGCAATCCGGCAGTACCTGTGACGTGCTGCTGGCGCTCAACACGTTGAACCCGGATAGAATCTATGGCAATGAACACATGGTGCTGGCGGCCGGGCTGGGTATTGCCGCCTTCATGAACTTTGGCGGCTACCATACCTTTGCCGAAACATTCCCGATTGCAGAGGCCGTTGCGGCTAATCGCCCCTATGTCCCCACCAACCTGGCGGCTACCAATCAGATGGACTTGTATCAACGCATCGAGACAGCAGCGCAAACGGCCAGCCCGCAAGGTGCAAAACAGCTTGGGCAATTCCGTCGCAGTCATGCTCAAGTGCTTGAGGGGTTACGTCACAATCAGCCGGATGGGCAGCAAGCCTTGGGTGCTGGCGTTGATTTCTACGCCACTGCGCAGCAGATAGCCGATTGGCGCAAATGACCGCGTAACTCCCCACCCCTCCAAAAAACAAAACCCCCGTCAAACCCACCTGTTGCCAGGGTTTAACGGGGGTTTTGGGTCAGGCGGTTTGACCCGCCTGCCAGCTCAGCTTATTGGCAAGCTTCGCAATCCGGCGCGTGCTTTTGGACTCATATGTGGTATCCGGTTTATAGAGAGTCTTTAATTTTTTTGCTAGCACCGATAATTAATAGAACAGTCGTCACTGCAATAGCTTGGTATTCGAACATGTTTCGTAGCTCTTCATGTGAAGTGAACTGTGTACTTAATATGAAAATAAGTACGCCGAAACATCCGGTTAAAGTGTTTAAGGTTGCGTAGGCTCTCCCGTGTAGTGTCGGATCAGTAATTCTTTGTGCATGGCTGAGACTTACAATGGATGTTTGGCATCCCAGGCCAATTCCAATATATGAAAAAAAGGCCAGAAGGAAAGCTTCAGATTGAGCGAAGATGAATAGTGATAACGCTAGGGTGGTCAGGCCCAATAGGGTGATTTTCAAAGTGCCGAGTCGTTGGGTGAGTTTTACTATAATCAGTCCGCCAATGATTGCTCCAATAGAATAGGCGGCGTCAATCTGTCCATATGCATTTGCATTCAGATTGAGAGGTCCTTTTACGAAGGGGGCAAGTAATGCATTTGACATATATAGTATGTTTGTGTTTAGCAGTATCAGCAGATAGTATCCGATGAGGCGGGGTTGCTGGGTGATATATTGAAAGCCTTCAAGTATGGATCTCAGGTGAGCGACCAAATGGTTTAGCGTGCTTATCTTGGTGATCGCACTCGCACACGGCGAGTGAAGCGCCTTTGCCATATAAGCAATGCAGCAGCTGGATGCCCAGAAAATAGTACTGGCGATAGCGATAGTAAAGGTCGGCCCAAGAGTTACGAATAACATGCCGGAGCCTGTTGCTCCAATTATGACACCTGCCTGCCCACTGGTAACAGAAAGTGCATTGAGTTTGAAGTTTTTTTCATGAGTTGCGAACGTTGCCAAAATGACACGCCAAGACAATAGTTGTATTTCTGCGCAAATGGACATTAAGAAGCTGACGGAGTAAGCGAATGCAGGGGATGCTCGATCCATGACAAATAACGATGCATATACCAGTAGTGTCAGGCAGCGCGTGCATTCAGAATATAGCACAAGCTTTATAGCTGGATATTTGTCAGCCATACTTCCGATTATCATTGAAAGAAATAGGCTGGGCAGTGTTGCAATCAACAAGCTTATTGCCGCACTTGTGGCGTACCCTGTTAAGTCAATCACAATCCAAGTATTTATAAAAAAAATATACCGGTTCCAGCCCTCGAGAAAAATATAACAGTGGCATATGCGGGGACTGATATTTGACTCATTACTCAGTGCGCCTTTAATCGTCAGGCGCTATGCGCCTGAGTAATGTAACGGAAGCCTGTCTCGTGTACGTCAATATCCAGCGTTATTGGATGGAATGTATTCAGATAATCGGATGACTCAAATAAGTGATTCGGTTGGTGAGGGCGCTCCATCAAAAAGCTCAGTTCGTTCATGTCAGATGACCATTGAGCGCCGTTAAAAAACTCGAACCCTTCAAAGTGTGCTTTATACAAGAATTTTTTCCCGTAACATGTGCCCATGTAAAGGTAGTTGCAGTCACGGTTGTGAAAGTAATTAATTGTTGCGGTCAGCATGAACGTGCCTAGCGATTTTTTTGGTTCGGTAATGTCATAGAAGGCAAAGTTATAGTGTGCTATTTTAGGAGCTGTGTTAATTGTTACTAGGCCGACAGTTTTCTCTTTCCTGGTGAAGTGCATGATGTGCGTCGCATTTTCCGGATTGATGATTCGGTTAAGTCGCTGTTCATTAATCACTCCTTCCCCAAATCGCTGTTCCGCACACTGTAGGCATAATTCACGGATGCTCTTGTCGATAACGAAATCGCTGATATTAATAAGCGTCATTTCTATATCTTGACAGGCTTTGAGCGTTCGTCGAGCTCTATAGGTAAGTTCAAATCTTTTCAGGGTAATTCTTGTGCTTCGGGTTAAATAGAATCTCGGTTTGCGTGAAGGTAAAAAGCCGCGGTCATAGAGTTCAACGATTTCTTCCTGTGATTCAGGTATGGCCCAAACAGCGTAAGGAAATGTATAGTTTTTGTAGTCAGGGTTTGACTCCGAAAATATAATTCTCATAAGTTATTTCACGCCTGTTAGGATCATTCTTTCGCTGTCAACGCTAAAAGGTTGTCCCTTATTATTATAGCCCTCTATATTTTTAAATCCTGCGTGTAGCATCCACTCCTTGATTTCTGTGAATGTCAATAGTCGGATATTGTAAGGTGTTTCACTCAGTTCTCCATCTTTAATAAATTGGCGTCTAACATGAAGTATTCCTTGAGCAGGCTTGTAGTCGAAGTGGTCGATCATAAAGTTCCCTTCTCTTTCTAGAACACTTGAGGTGGGAAGGTATTTAAGGCAGCGATCACGATTAATATGATCAATCAAAAAACGGCCTCCTTTCTTCAATGAATCGTAAATTTTGCTTAATTGCAATTTGCAAATTTCGTCATTAGAGTATCCAAAAGATGTGTACCAACTAAGCGCACAGTCGAATTTTTCCCTCCAGAGCGTGTCAAGGAAGTTTTTGTTTTTGTAGCAAATATCAAGGTTGCTTTTACGAGCGTTAAGGATAGCCAAGTCAAGTGCGTTCTGGCTCCAGTCAATGCCCGTTACACGATAGCCCCTGTGAGCAAGCTCATTGGAAATTCGACCATGGCCGCAGCCGATATCCAGTACGTGGTCACCTTTTTCAAGGCTGCAAAGATGTTCAATAAGAGTGCATTCTTTCTTCGTCCTCTCATGGGTAAGATAATTTTCTGAAAAATAAATATAAAGATAATCAAACGTATTTTTCATTATGAATTCCAGTCAACGTCTTATGTAATCCATCTTAAAATGCTGTTCAAAGCCAGATGTCTACTGTGTGGGTATTCACTGAAGTGTGTTTCTAGATCGTGGCCAGCTTGACGAATACAATGGTGCTCAGCAGCGAGGCAATTTTGTGCGTATTCAATCAGTTTGCAAGGGATTTCAGCGGGAATGATCATGTCTTTTTCTGCAGAAATAATAAGCAGTTTCCCCTTGAAGTGTTGGATGATGGAAAAGCATTTGCTGTGTTCCCAACTTCGGTATTGGCGTATGCAGGATGAAAATGAGGGGCCAAATTTTAAGGTTTCAGCCTTTTCTGAATAAATCGCGGGTATCGCCAGCCCTAGGCGAGCAACCGAGATTTGTGAAGCTATATGGAGTGCATTATGCGCCCCCATGCTGAAGCCCATTATATTAAGACCTTCCTGTAGGTCGAGTTTGTGGATCACAGCTAATGCTTGCTCGGTTCTTCTTTCCAAGCTGGAATGTTGCAAGTTTCCGCCGGTGTGCCCATGCCCAAGAAAATCAAATGCAATCGTTTCGACGCTATGAGAGTTTAAGTATGTTTGAAGACTGTAAAAACCTTTGCAGCTGGATGTGCCAGCACCGTGCATAAGCAAGACTGTTCTCTTAGGGGAGTTGCAGTGCCAGCGTTGTCCTCGTAAGTGTGCCGTTCCGCAGCGCACCATAAAGTCTTCGATTAGCCGTTTCATATCCTATCCTAATCATCGTCGAGTATTGGCCCGGTAGAGATTTGTAGGGGCGATATTTGTTTTTATAGACGTTGGCTGATAGATTTACATCTACAAGATTTGGTAGTTGTGAGTGGCGCGGGTTGTGCAAGAGGTTGAAATCTCAACTAAATCAAATTGTTAACTTTGCTTTGTCTAGGTAGCTAGCCATGCACCTACTATTGAATACATAGACCCTGTGTTGCCATAAAGGTGTGTGCTATTACTTTTAAGTGAGGTTCAAATGTCTTTTTTTGCTGATAATTTGAATGCTCTACCCGGGCTGGAACACGCATTCGGCTCGGCCAGCAATTTCCATAAACCCACAAACTTATTTTGTTGTGCTCAGAAGCATGGTGCAAACGTCATTCAAGTGGGCGATGCAGATGAGTCTGGTGCCATCGCTGGGGACGCGATTTTCACACGTACAACCCGTCCCATAGGAATCGTGACAGCAGACTGTCTACCTATTCTTGTAGGTTCAAAAAAAGATAAGTTCGTTGCTGCCATTCATGGCGGCTGGCAAGGATTAGCGGCAGGTATAATCGAAAATTCCTTTCTTGCGTTCATACGAGAAAATATCTCGTTAGAACATTTGCAAGTTGCAATAGGTCCTGCCATACATTCATGTTGCTATGAGGTTGGAAAGGAGCTTGTTGATACAATTGAACAGGCGCATGGACATCTTTGGCGGGGGCGCCAGGCGCCATGGTCTAGAGTTCGTACAGAATCAGAGTTTGGCGTTACTCTCCGTCGTGCACCTGTCAGTCATAACGAAGCGTGGGTTGATCTCACTCTTTATGGCCTTTATTTGCTAGAGGATTTGGGGGTGGGCCGTATGCAAGTTGAGGTGGCGGGGATATGCACTTATTGTAGTGGGGATGAATGGGGTAGTTACAGGAGGCGAAAGCATCAAAGTGAGTCGAAGGCTTTTCAGTACTCATGGATACGCCTGCGAGAATGCTGAAGTCAATAGAGGGTCCAAATATTGTAGTTGCTTTGCCTTGTGGGCGTATTCCAATTGGCATTATTTAATATGTTATATATAGTCTTTGATAATTGCATAGGCAATGGCTTGTGCTCTATTGGTAGTGCCTATTTTATTTTGTATTGTTTTGTAGTGAAAGTTTATGGCGTCTTGCGAGAGCCCAAGTATTATTGCGATTTCTTCAGACGTTTTCCCGTCTGCGCCCCAACGTAAAATCTCTTTCTCTCGTGTCGACAGTGTTACAGCCAAAGAAGTAGGGCTATTTATTTTACTCATCCAGTTATGAATTTCCGTTGTCATTTGTTCTATCACAAAGTGCAGTATTTTCATCTCTCTATGTTCGATTTTTTGATGGGCTCGTGCCAGTAGTAAGTGCTCGAACACGCCATCCTGCTTTGGTATTGATTGCGTTATGTAATAAATATTGTCATCCAAGTTGAATAAGGGGGCAGTGTTGTGTGCCTCGAGATGACTTAATGTGTCTAAGTGTTCTGTACAAATTCTAAAGAAACCTGATGTGATGTTTGCACGCTTTGTGCTAAGTAGCGGGGCTGGATTGAATGGGTAATTTCCATAGGTGTGGTTTTTTGGATTTGTAAAAGGTGTTGGGTATTGAATGCGGAAGGAAAAGTGTTCGAAGTTAACTTGTTTTGTTGTGCTGATGCAGGCAGTCCATAAATCATCGAGCGTTTTGCACGCAGAAAATGTTTTGCTCAGGTAGCTTGTTAGTGACTTGAGTTGCACTTTATTGTTCATGGCGATCCCCTTAGCGCTTTAACTATTTCACGATAAGGTGAGTATTTGCCATCTGCTTTGAGGAGTTAATAGGTGTTTTCCCACGAGGTCTATCAACGTTCTGCTTGTTGCGAAGGATAAATCCTACAAATTACTTGTCTGGTTCAACACAAAGGCTTCGGAATAAAATTTATTTATGAATCTGCTTGTTTTCACATGCTGAATGACTGGTAAGGCACAGTCGGGTTGGTTCGCTCCCCCCAAAAAACAAAAAACCCCGCCAAACCCAACTGTTGCCAGGGTTTAACGGGGGTTTTGGGTCAGGCGGTTTGACCCGCCTGCCTGCTCAGCTTATTGGCAAGCTTCGCAATCCGGCTCGTCAATGGCGCAAGCCTTTGGCACCGGTGCCGGGCCGGCTGGGGCCGCAGCAACGTCTTCACTGTTTTTGCCGCTCGATACTGCGTTGAGCTTGCCGGTGTTGACGGTGGACTTCTCGGTGCTGGTCGCAGCCAGGGCACGGAGGTAGTAGGTGGTTTTCAGACCACGGTACCAGGCCATGCGGTAGGTCACGTCCAGCTTCTTGCCCGAAGCGCCAGCGATGTACAGGTTCAGCGACTGCGCCTGGTCGATCCACTTCTGACGACGGCTGGCGGCGTCAACAATCCACTTGGTGTCCACTTCGAACGCAGTGGCATACAGCTCTTTGAGCTCTTGCGGGATGCGTTCGATCTGCTGCACGGAACCGTCGTAGTACTTCAGGTCGTTGATCATGACCGAGTCCCACAGATCGCGAGCCTTGAGATCGCGAACCAGGTACGGGTTGATCACGGTGAATTCGCCCGACAGGTTCGATTTCACATACAGGTTCTGGTAGGTCGGTTCGATCGACTGCGACACGCCGGTGATGTTGGCGATGGTGGCGGTCGGTGCGATGGCCATGATGTTGGAGTTGCGAATGCCTTTTTGTACACGGGCGCGAACCGGTGCCCAGTCCAGGGATTCGTTCAGGTCAACGTCGATGTACTTCTGGCCGCGCTGCTCGATCAGAATCTGTTGCGAATCCAGCGGCAGGATGCCTTTGGACCACAGCGAACCCTGGAACGTCTCGTAAGCGCCACGCTCGTCAGCCAGGTCGCAGGACGCCTGGATCGCGTAGTAGCTGACCGCTTCCATCGACTTGTCGGCAAATTCCACGGCGGCTTGCGAAGCGTAAGGAATGTGCTGCAGGTACAGGGCGTCCTGGAAACCCATGATCCCCAGACCAACCGGACGGTGCTTGAAGTTCGAGTTGCGCGCTTGCGGTACCGAGTAGTAGTTGATGTCGATCACGTTATCGAGCATGCGAACGGCGACGTCGATGGTGCGCTTGAGCTTGTCGGTGTCCAGCTTGCCGTTGACGATGTGGTTCGGCAGGTTGATCGAGCCCAGGTTGCAAACCGCGATTTCGTCCTTGTTGGTGTTCAAGGTGATTTCGGTGCACAGGTTCGAGCTGTGAACCACGCCCACGTGCTGCTGCGGGCTGCGCAGGTTGCACGGGTCTTTGAAGGTCAGCCAAGGGTGGCCGGTTTCAAACAGCATGGACAGCATTTTGCGCCACAGGTCTTTGGCCTGGATGGTCTTGAACAGCTTGATCTTGCCCGGGTACTGGGACAGTGCTTCGTAGTACTCGTAGCGCTCTTCGAAGGCCTTGCCGGTCAGGTCGTGCAGGTCCGGTACTTCGGACGGCGAGAACAGGGTCCACGGGCCGTCATCGAAGACGCGCTTCATGAACAGGTCAGGGATCCAGTTGGCGGTGTTCATGTCGTGGGTACGACGACGGTCATCACCGGTGTTCTTGCGCAGCTCGATGAACTCTTCGATGTCCATGTGCCAGGTTTCCAGGTAGGCACATACAGCGCCTTTGCGCTTGCCACCCTGGTTAACGGCTACGGCGGTGTCGTTCACCACTTTCAGGAACGGTACAACGCCCTGGGATTTGCCGTTGGTGCCCTTGATCCACGAACCCAATGCACGTACCGGAGTCCAGTCGTTGCCCAGGCCGCCGGCGAATTTCGACAACATGGCGTTGTCGTGGATCGCGTGGTAGATGCCCGACAGGTCGTCCGGCACGGTAGTCAGGTAGCAGCTGGAGAGCTGCGGACGCTGGGTACCGGCGTTGAACAGGGTCGGTGTCGAGGCCATGTAGTCGAAAGACGACAACAGGTTGTAGAACTCGATGGCACGGTCTTCTTTTTGCTTCTCTTCGATCGCCAGGCCCATGGCCACGCGCATGAAGAAGATCTGCGGCAGTTCGAAACGCACGCCATCGTGGTGGATGAAGTAACGGTCGTACAGGGTTTGCAGGCCCAGGTAGGTGAACTGCTGATCGCGCTCGTGGTTGATCGCCTTGCCCAGTTTTTCCAGGTCGAAGGTGGCCAGCACCGGGTTCAGCAGGTCGAACTCGATACCCTTGGCGATGTAGGCAGGCAGGGCCTTGGCGTACAGGTCAGCCATCTCGTGGTGGGTGGCGCTGTCAGCTACTTTCAGGAAGCTCAGGCCTTCGGCGCGCAGGGTGTCCATCAGCAGGCGCGCGGTCACGAACGAGTAGTTCGGCTCACGCTCTACCAGGGTGCGGGCGGTCATCACCAGGGCGGTGTTGACGTCGCTCAGCGCTACGCCGTCGTAGAGGTTTTTCAGGGTTTCGCGCTGAATCAGCTCGCCGTCCACTTCTTCCAGACCTTCGCAGGCCTCGGAAACGATGGTGTTCAGGCGACCCATGTCCAGAGGGGCGAAGGTGCCGTCGGCACGGGTGATGCGGATCGACGGGTGAGCCTGCACGGCGTCTTCGGCCGGTGCGCGGTTGGCGCGTTCCTTGGAGCGTGCGTCACGGTAGATCACATAGTCGCGGGCCACTTTTTGCTCGCCGGCGCGCATCAGGGCCAGTTCTACCTGGTCCTGGATTTCTTCGATGTGGATGGTGCCACCCGATGGCATGCGACGCTTGAAAGTTGCGGTGACCTGTTCGGTCAGGCGCGCAACGGTGTCGTGAATGCGCGACGAAGCGGCAGCATTGCCGCCTTCAACTGCGAGAAACGCCTTGGTGATGGCAACGGTGATCTTGTCATCGGTGTAAGGAACCACAGCCCCGTTACGTTTGATCACGCGCAGCTGGCCTGGCGCGGTCGCAGACAGATCCAGATTTGAATCGGTACCCTGCGAGTTCTCGCGAGTTGTATCGGTTTGCATGGGGGTGTCTCCACATTCTCTATGTTTGTTTGGGCGCCTTTTGGGTGCCCACCGTTCCGTCCTGAAGCACTACAACCGGTAATGAACCGGGCATAACAACTTCGGGACGTACAGAAGGGGGGGTTAAGCCGCTTCCGTGCCGAAGTCTTGATTCACGCAGACCGCGTGAAACCGTATTCCTGTTGGATGACAGTATTTTTACTGCAACACCCGGGCCGCTTTCCGACCTTTGGGCTGGAAAACGGTTGCCATCCGCATAAGCGGTTTGGACTTTGAAAGCTGCGTTTGGTTTAACCCGACAGGCGCGAGAAAAGGGCTTGAAATTCTCGTCTGAGTTGTGTTGGGTTTTTGGCCTAAAACCCTACATATGGGGTTTTTTGGCGAAGCTGATACAAGATATGCGTTTTATAGGGGTTGTGCAACGTACTGCCTGTGGATAACCCTGTGTGTAAATTGTGTGTGAAAGCTTGGAGATCCACGTAGGCCGCACTGCACCGGCATTTAGCCGTTTGTCACCGGATTTAGCCGGGACAAATCCTGTGTGCCGGATTTTGAGGGCGCGAACCCTACCACAAAAAACAGCGCTGTCCGAACGCATTTTCAGGCGGGTGCAAAGATAGGAAAGGTCAAGCACGGATTGTTGCGGGGAAGGGCCGGGAAGGCGGCGTGGAGCCTTCCCGGCAATTACGCGAAATTACTGCAACTGGAAGCTGTTTTGCTGGACGTTTTGCGAGTCCAGGCCAATTTGTACGTTGAATTCGCCAGGTTCGGCGACATGCTGTAACTGCGCGTTGTAGAACTTCAGGTCGTTCTCGCTGAGGGTGAACTGCACGACTTTCTGCTCGCCGGGGTTGAGCATGACCTTCTCGAAGTTCTTCAGCTCTTTAACCGCTCGGCTCATGGACGCAGTAACGTCCTGGATATACAGCTGAACCACCGTTGCGCCAGCACGCTTGCCGGTGTTTGTTACGGTGACGCTGGCCGTCAGGGTTGCGCCCGGCTTCAGGGTTTTGGCCGACAGGCGGACATCTGAAAGGCTGAAGTCGGTGTAGCTCAAACCATAGCCAAACGGGTACAGCGGGCTGTCGCCCTCATCAAAGTACTGCGAGGTGTAGTTGCCCGGTTTGCCCGGCGTGAAGGGACGGCCAATGCTCAGATGGCTGTAGTAGGTCGGGATCTGGCCAACGGAGCGTGGGAAAGTGATCGGCAACTTGCCGGAGGGGTTGTAGTCGCCAAATAGCACGTCGGCAATGGCGTTGCCGCCTTCGGTGCCGCTGAACCAGGTTTCCAGCACGGCATCGGCCTGCTGCTGTTGCACATCGATCGACAACGGGCGGCCGTTCATCAATACCAGCACCAACGGCTTGCCGGTGGCTTTGAGGGCCGTAATCAGGGCGCGCTGGCTGGCAGGAATGTCCAGATTGGTGCGGCTCGACGACTCGTGGGACATGCCCCGCGACTCACCTACCACAGCAACCACCACGTCGGCCTGCTGCGCAGCCTTGACGGCTTCGTCGATCATGACCTGCGCCGGGCGCGGGTCGTTGACCACTTCGGGTGCATCAAAATTGAGGAAGTTGAGGTAGTCGACGACGCTTTGATCGTCCGTGATATTGGCACCACGGGCGTAGATCAGGTTGTCCTGTTGGGCGATGGCATTGCGCATGCCGTCAAATACGGTCACCGATTGCGCAGGCTGACCGGCTGCGGCCCAGCTGCCCATAATATCAATCGGGGCTTTGGCCAGCGGGCCAACCAGGGCAATGCGCGCCTGCTTGTTGAGGGGCAGGGTATCGTTCTGGTTTTTCAGCAATACCAGGCTCTTGCGTGCCACTTCACGGGCTTCGGCACGATGCAGGCGGCTGTCGGCCTTGGTGTCGGCCGGGTCATCTTCGGCCTTGCCGATACGCAGGTACGGGTCGGCAAACAGGCCCATGTCGTATTTGGCTCCGAGCACTTCACGTACGGCATTGTCCAGATCGCTCTGCGGCACTTCGCCGGACTTGAGCAGGCCGGGCAGCTCTTCACCGTAGGCCTTGTCGTTCATGCTCATGTCGATACCGGCCTTGATCGCCAGCTTGGCGGCCTCGCGGCTGTCCTTGGCCACGCCGTGTTTGATCAGCTCGTTAATCGCGCCGTGGTCGCTGACTGCCACGCCTTTGAAGCCCCAGTCCTTGCGCAGCAAATCCTGCATCAGCCACATGTTCGAAGTGGCCGGCACGCCATTGATCGAGTTAAGGGCCACCATCACGCTGCCCGCGCCTGCCTCAATAGCGGCGTGGTAAGGCGGCAGATAGTCCTGAAACATGCGTGTCGGGCTCATGTCCACAGTGTTGTAGTCCCGGCCGCCTTCCACCGCGCCATACAGGGCGAAGTGCTTGACGCTGGCCATGATATTGCCGGGCAGGGCCGGGGATGCGCCCTGATAGGCCTGCACCATCACCTTGGCGATGCGCGAGACCAGGTAGGTGTCTTCGCCAAAGCCCTCGGAGGTACGGCCCCAGCGCGGGTCACGGGCGATGTCGACCATCGGCGCGAAGGTCAGGTCGATACTGTCGGCGCTGGCCTCCCTGGCGGCGATGCGGCCGCTCAGGCCGATGGCGTCCATGTCCCAGCTGGAGGCCAGGGCCAGGCTGATCGGGAAAATCGTTCGGTGGCCGTGGATCACGTCGTACGCGAAAAACATCGGAATCTGCAAGCGACTGCGCATGGCGGCGTCTTGCATCGGGCGGTTTTCGTCGCGGCTGATGGAGTTGAACGTACCGCCGATGCGGCCCGCAGCGATTTCCTTGCGGATCATCTCGCGGGGCATTTCCGGGCCGATACTGATGAGGCGCAGTTGGCCGATCTTTTCATCGACGCTCATCTTTTTCAGCAGCTCAGCGACGAACACGTCTTTGGGGGGGAGCGGGGCGGCCGGGGTTTGAGCCCAGGCGGTGTGACTGGCCAGGCTGATGACGATGCCCAGCAAACACATATTTCTCATTGGATTCTTCTGCGCAGCCGCTCACTTGAAGCGAGGGAGACCCACGCTCGTGCAGCGATATTGTTCTGGGGAGGTATCAGGAGTACTCGAATCAAAGATTTGACCTACCTTTAGAACGGAGTATTCCTGCATGGCAGGCAGTCTTTTAGCTGATTCGCCGCGAGCAATCCAGTATTGCCGGGAGTTATTAGGCGTGGTGTGTGGTCAATAAACCCAATGTTGTTATTTCGGAGCGTTGCAAGCATGGGCATACAAAGTTTTAAAGCAGCGGGCTGGAAAGCCCTCGCCCTTCTGGCCTTGAGCAGTCTGCTGGCGGGGTGCGGGATCAACACCATTCCCACCCTCGACGAACAGGTCAAGGCGGCCTGGTCCCAGGTGCAGAACCAGTATCAGCGTCGTTCTGACTTGATCCCCAATCTGGTCGAAACGGTCAAGGGTGCAGCCAAGCAGGAGCAGGCCACCCTGACCGCGGTGATTGAAGCGCGGGCCAAGGCCACCTCGATCCAGGTTGATGCCAGCACGCTGAACAACCCGGAAAAACTCAAGCAGTTCCAGGACGCGCAGAACCAGCTGACCGGAGCATTGAGCCGGTTGATGGTGGTGTCCGAGCGCTACCCTGACCTTAAATCCAACCAGAACTTTCTGGCGTTGCAATCACAGCTGGAAGGCACGGAAAACCGCATCAGCGTGGCGCGGCGCGACTTTATCCTCGCGGTTGAACGCTACAACACCGAGATCCGTACCTTCCCGGGGCGTTTGTGGCATGCGGTGATGTACAGCGACCTGCCGGTGCGCTCCACATTCGAAGCCACCACCCCGGACGCCGACAAAGCGCCGGAAGTGAAGTTTTAACGGCCTTATACCGTTCCCCCCCCTGTGGGAGCGAGCTTGTTGTGGGAGCGGGCTTGCTCGCGATGGAATCAACGCGATTTGCCTGACAGACCGCGCCGCATGCATCGCGAGCAAGCCCGCTCCCACAATGGATAACAAACGTTCGAGGTAGCGATGCGCGTATCAAGACTGGGGTTGGGCCTGTTGCTGTGGCTATTTATAGCCACGGCCCAGGCGCTGACCTTTCCCGCGCTCAGCGGGCGGGTAGTGGACGAGGGGCAAATGCTCACGCCCGCCACCCGCGAGCAATTGACGCAAAGCCTGCAGGCTCACGAAAAGGCCACCGGCGAGCAAGTGGTGGTGGTCACCGTGCCTGACCTGCAGGGCATGCCCATCGAAGACTACGGCTACCAACTGGGCCGTGCCTGGGGTATCGGGCAAAAGGACAAAAATAACGGCGCCTTGCTGATCGTGGCCCGCGACGACCGCAAGTTGCGCATCGAGGTCGGCTATGGCCTTGAGGATCGCCTCACCGATGCCCAGGCCTCGGTGATTATCAACCAGATCATCACCCCGGCCTTTAAAACCGGGGACTACAACCAAGGTATCAGCGACGGTGTGGGTGCCATCCTGCAAGTATTGGGCGGCACGCCCCTGGCCGAACCGGCCTACGCCAGCAGCCAGGGTGACGGCAGCGACTTTATGGCCGAGCACCCCGGGGGGGTGATGCTGCTATTTATCCTGTTTGTACTGGTGGTTGCCGCCTGTCAGTTCTATGGCATCTGCAATTCGGGTGGCAGTGGCGGTTCGCGCTCCGGTGGTTTTGGCGGTGGCGGGTTCGGCGGAGGCGGTGGTGGCGGTTTTCGCGGCGGTGGTGGCAGCTTCGGCGGCGGCGGAGCCTCTGGTGGCTGGTAATTCACTTTTTAACGAGTACGAGACTTATGGCTTTATTAACCCCCGAGCAACAACGGCAGGTCGAAGACGCGGTTACCCGTGCCGAACAGCACACCGACGCCGAAATCGTCACCGTGCTGGCTCCCCGTGCCGATGACTACAGCTACATCCCCTTGCTATGGGCCAGCCTGATTGCCTTGGTGCTGCCCGCCGTGGTGCACTTCTTGAACAGCGGCCTGGCGACTTACACTCTGCTGATGCTGCAATGGGCCAGCTTTGTCTTTCTTAGCCTGATCTTTCGCATCCCGGCCATAACCACGCGCCTGATTCCGCCCCGCGTGCGGCATTGGCGTGCCAGTAACCTGGCCCGGCGCCAGTTTCTCGAACAAAAACTGCACCACACTGCTGGGCGCACGGGTGTACTGATTTTTGTCAGTGAAGCTGAACGTTATGTCGAAATACTGGTGGATGAAGGGATATCCCGCCATCTGGACGACAGTGACTGGGGCACTATCGTCAGCGATTTCGTACGCCGCGTGGCGTTGGGGCATACGGCAGAAGGTTTTATCACTTGCATCGATGCCTGCGCTGAAGTGCTCGCACAGCACATACCCAAAACCCAAGCGCGCAACCAACTGCCGAATCGGTTGGTGATGTTGTAATCATTTTCTTAGTGGCTTTGATATTTCCGACACTTTGATGAGAAGTGTCGGGCTTTTGTAAAGTTATCTTTATGGTTTTATTCTTGTCTGTCCGTAAGTAAGTTCTTGCTGGGTCGTGATATAAATTTCTTCTGATTATAATTTTCATTGTTGTGAAAAACTGTGTTGTCATTTTTTTGAATGATGGCTAGGTTGTGTTTGAGCGTTTTTGTTGGGTGCTTTTCCGTGAGAAATTAAATGGTTTGGGAGAAAAGGGTTGAAGCTTACGCACAGGGAGAAAGAAGTGCTTGATTTGCTTTTGCAGGGGCGCACGAACAAGAAGATAGCGCAACAGTTACGTATAAGTGGTTTTACGGTACGGGATCATGTGTCTTCATTGCTGCGCAAGTACAGTGTCGGAAGTCGTATGGAGTTAGTAGTGGAGATTGGCCGTATGGGTGAAGGTTAATATGGGCTTGCGGGCCCCCTACATCGGTAGGGTTGCTATGTCAGGTGTTGAAGTTTATTTTTAGATCAAGTGCGCAAGAGGTGAGGATGAAAAAGCTGTCTTTATATATACCGCTTGATTATGTGGCGACCCGTGTGGATTTGGTTGTGATGGCGTTGAGTTGCCTGTTTATGCTGGGGCTTGGTGTGATGATGTGGGATGCGAGGGTGGAAGTGCCGCCGGAACCGAAAAAGTTGGTGCTGCGCAGCGCATATGTTACCCATCCTTTGGATCGGTCGAAGTCGTCAGCTTTTTTGTATTTTACTGTGGGGCAAGATGAAGGGGGTTATAAGTACAGGGTTGAGTTCTCCAGTGAGGATGCAAGGTTGTTGGATGTTCAGAAGCATAAAAAGTTGTGGGTGGCTGTAGATGCTAGTGGTGAGAGTGAATTTGTATGGGCTGTGTATGATGATGAACTTCGATTGATGGTGAGTCGTAAGCAGATTGAGTGGTGGGTGCGATATAACAATGGTGGTAATTACCTTGCGATTGTGTTGTCGTGCCTGGCTTTAAGTTATTGCGGTTTTTTCATGTTCAGGTGTGGTATTTGGAATCGGTATTGTTGCAGGAGTATGGTTGATGGCAATAGGGGAGGTTGAGGGAGGTATTTATGTAGTTGATGATTTCTTGACTGAAGCTGAAGAGAAGGCGATCGCTATTCAGCTTAAGGGTGAAGTGTGGCGCTATAACTGGCCAAGCTATGAAAATTCGTCCTCTGTGAGGCCCTGCTGGCACGTGTTTATTGCAGGTAAGGGTCGCCCGCTAGTTCAGTCAAGCCTTGAGGAGTTGAGGGGGAATAAGCCTTGGAGTTTTTTAACCCATGTGTGGGAGCGATTTCTGGCATTGCATGATTTTAAAATTACTTTGTTAGGCGTTTATGCGAACGGACAGACGTTTGGTCAAGATACGATCATTCATCGAGACAATAAAGTACATCCCGGATTAACGATTGTTGTATTTTGTAATGAGCACTGGCCGACCTCTTGGGGTGGTGAACTGGTTTTTTACAATGACACTAAAGAGCATATTATCAAGGCGGTATTGCCGAAACCAAGGCGTATGGTGGTGTTCGACGGGCGAATCCCCCATGCCGCACGATCACCTTCAAATACATGTGATCAAGTCAGGATGACCCTGGCATTTAAAACAATAATTGAGGAATAGCTGATGGCAGGTAAAATTGAAATAATAATAGGTGTTATTGATGATGGTGTTATCGTGGGCTCGGGAGCGGTTGCCGTATCAGATCAGCTTGTAACCAATAATGAGGGGGCAGCACTACTGACTCAGTCAGCCCAGACAGGTGCGGTTGTGGCGAGTGTTACTTCGGTGACTAAACTGGCGGGCCCCTACGTGCCAATAATTAGTCTGCCAGGGAATATTATCGCGGGAACTATTACATTCCTGAAGGTGGGGATGGATGTGAAGGCTGGGCGTGAAGTTAAAAAGGGTGAGCTGTATAGTCTACTGGGTAATGGAGTTGGGGTTGTTGGAACATTTGTTGTTTTGTCCGGTGCGGGGGCTTTTTTTGTTGGGTCTTTAGCTGTAGCTGCTATTGCGACAGGTTTGTTGTCAATTTACCACTCAGATATTTTCGGGAATGTGATGGCTGCTGCTGACGATTTCTTTAGAAATAATAGAGGTGATAGTTATCTTGATTATATGTGCGCGCCAGATATGCGCATCGTAGATCGGAACACGCTAAGAACGGCTTATGCCAATAAGATTTTTTCTTGTGATTGGGTGGCGACGACGGGTGAGTTGTTGCCTTCTTCGGTGGTTGTGAGCAATGAAAGTAATAGTGTCGTGATAGGAGGAGGAGGAGGAGGAGGAGGAGGAGGAGGAGAAATGGTGCTCGGTGGCACATATATACCCTTCGGATCTTCTGCTTCCGAGTTGTCTGGTTATGGTGCTGGACGCGTGGATATTAGTCTTGAATTTGGTGGTGATATTTATGGGGGAGGGGATAAATATCTGGGGGATAGTTATCATAAGTGATTTTTTAGGCTGGTAACTTTGGTTGGTTTTTTAAAGGTTAGATTATTAAATGTTCATGTTGTGCTGTGTAAGTTAATGATCTTCACATGTCGGCCGGCATTCTTACTGTTCTACTCATATGAGCTGCAATTATTTTTCACATCACAAACCATTTATAATTGTTGGCAAGGTCTGCATACCCGCCACTGTCCGTGCCCGTATGAAATTACCCCGTGCCCTGAGCGCCCAACACGCCTAAAATACCTGCCATTCGTTTTCTGATTTTCCCTCCTGCACCCCCGAGGCACCTTTTTCAATGTCAGTGACTGCTACCACCGCCGCGTCTGTGCCGGATCATCGTGCGCAATTTTTGAACCTGCTGGAAACCGGTCTGGCCCAGAATTCCTTTATCAAGCTGGTGCTGGCCAAATACGTGGGCCCCGAGGCTGAATTGCAGCGGGTGATCATCAAGCAGGTAACAGTCAAGGAGCAGCCTTGCCTGTCCTTTGTATATCGCTATAAAACCCGCGATATCACCAAGAATTTCCCGCTGGACGAAGGCGTGGCGATCATTGCCGGCCTGCTGCCCGAAGCGTTCAAGAATGCCCACCTGCTGACCCTGACCGACGAAGTGCAGCTTGAATACAGCAAAAAGGGTAAAAGCTCGCTGTTCAAAGGCAAAAGCCAGCAAGAGCGCGAAGTGCCGTCGGCTGAGCACAATCGTGAGAAAAATCGCTTTCTGGATCTGACCCGGCCGTTTCTGGCGGACCTGGGTGTGACCAACAAGCAGCAAGAACTGATCCCGGCGATGTCGCGCAAGTGGAAGCAGATCAACAAGTTTATCGAGGTGTTTTCCCACGCCCTGAGCAGCTCACCGCTCAAGCTCGATCAGCCGGTCAAGGTGGTGGATTTCGGTTCGGGCAAGGGTTAC
This sequence comes from Pseudomonas sp. FSL R10-0056, assembly GCF_009600105.1. NCBI lineage: Bacteria > Pseudomonadati > Pseudomonadota > Gammaproteobacteria > Pseudomonadales > Pseudomonadaceae > Pseudomonas > Pseudomonas sp. FSL R10-0056. Next base: position 73,766 of record NZ_WIWL01000215.1, on the reverse strand, counting down.
CTGACGTTTGCCATTCACGATTACCTGCGTCACAGCCTGCAAGCCGAAGGCCTGGTGACCGGGGTTGAGCTGCGTGAAGACATGGTCACGCTGTGCAATAACGCCGCCCAGCGTCTGGAGCACCCGGGCCTGACCTTCCAGCACGGCGATGTGCGCAGTTTTGCACCCACCCCGATCGATGTGATGATCGCCCTGCATGCCTGTGATATTGCCACCGACTATGCGATTCATATGGGCATTCGCTCCGGGGCGGCAATCATCATGTGCTCGCCGTGCTGCCACAAACAGATCCGCCTGCAAATCCAGAGCCCGGCGCTGCTCAAGCCGATGCTGCAATACGGCCTGCACCTGGGCCAGCAGGCCGAAATGGTCACCGACAGCCTGCGCGCGCTGTACCTCGAAGCCTGCGGCTATGACACCAAGGTGTTCGAGTTTATCTCGCTGGAACATACCAATAAAAACAAGATGATCCTCGCGGTCAAACGTGCCGGACCTTCCGATCCGGCGCAGTTGTTGGTGAAAATCCAGGAACTCAAGGCGTTCTACAACATTCAGGAACACTGCCTCGAAACCCTGCTTCAGGCAGACGGTTTGCTCAAGTAAGCCTGTAAGCAGCTCCGGCGGGAACGTAGTACATGGCTATTACCCGCCCGCGCGCTCAGGGGTTACCTTGGCTACTCTTACTGGCCCAAGGTCTTACCCCACAGGAGCACGCACCATGGCAGCGAAAAAAATTCTGATGCTGGTTGGCGATTACGTCGAAGACTATGAAGTGATGGTGCCGTTTCAGGCACTGTTGATGGTCGGCCATCAGGTTCATGCGGTATGCCCGGGAAAAACCGCAGGCCAGACCGTACGCACTGCCATCCACGACTTCGAAGGCGACCAAACTTACAGCGAAAAGCCCGGGCACTTGTTTGCCCTGAATTTCGACTTTGACAAGGTGAAAGCCAGCGATTACGACGCACTGCTGGTGCCGGGCGGTCGTGCGCCGGAATACCTGCGTCTGAACGAAAAGGTGCTGGAGCTAGTGCGTGACTTCGACAAGGCGGCCAAGCCAATTGCAGCAGTGTGCCATGGTGCGCAACTGCTAGCCGCTGCGGGCACGCTGGAAGGCCGTGAGTGCAGTGCTTACCCGGCGTGTGCACCGGAAGTGCGGCTGGCGGGGGGGACTTATATCGATATCGATGTGACCAAGGCCCATGTGCAAGGCAACCTGGCCACAGCCCCTGCGTGGCCGGCACATCCGGCGTGGCTGGCGGCATTCCTGGGTTTGCTGGGTACCCAAATCACTTTGTAGGCAGAGGGCGTGACCATGTGTGAACTGTATGTAAAAGCCGACCCGATTCTTTACGAGTCACGTTCGCGCTCGTTGCGTATTTGCGGTGTGGTCACCACTTTGCGCCTGGAAAACCAGTTCTGGGACATCCTCAGCGAAATCGCCGAAACAGATGGCATGACCACCAACCAGTTGGTGGCCAAGCTCTATGAAGAGGTGATGGATTATCGCGGCGAAGTAGTCAACTTTGCCTCGTTCCTGCGCGTGAGCTGCACCCGCTACTTGAGCCAGCGCCGGGTGCAGGCGCCGGAGTTGAGTGTGGTAGCACGTCACAGTAGCCGCGCGCTCCCGCAATAGCGCTTGCGGGTGTGAGCGGTACACACCTGTGGGAGCCGGGCTTGCCCGCGATGGCGTCGGCGCGGTCGGCCAGATACACCGTGCCGGCGGAATCGCGAGCAAGCCCGCTCCCACAGAGGGTTTGCCGGATCAGCCAGCTCAGAAGAACCGCGTCACGCTGATCTTGGCATTGCGGCCCTGGCTGTAGGCGTTTTCGCCACTGAGCATCGGCTGATAGTTTTTATTGAACATGTTGTCCAGGGTGAAGTTGACTTCGGTGCCCTTGAGGTACGGCTGCTGCGGCTTCCAGTTGGCAAACAGGCCCTGCACGTTGTAGCTGTCGTTGGGGAACTGGTCCCAGTAGCGGTCGCCCAGCGCACTGATCGGGCTGCTGTAGTAGTTGTCGCTCGGCAAGCGGTCGGTCTTGCGTACGAATTCTCCCTTCCAGCCAATCCGGGCATCCAGGCTCGGGATCTTGGTACCCAGTACGGCAATCCACTTGGGCGCGGGTATGTCACGCGCCCAGACGTTGGGACCCCAAGGGTTGGTGTAGGCGCCTTGGTGTTTGCCGGTCATCCATGCGTATGACAGGGATCCGAACACGTAGGTGGATTCGTAGAAGCTCTCAATTTCGAAGCCCTTGATGGTCACGCTGCCAATGTTGCGGTAATTGGGCATGTTGGGCCCGCACGCATCGCTCATGCTGACCGTAGGGGTTTGCGCGGCGCAGCCGACGCCCGTGGCCTTGAAAATCTCGTCGTCGACGGTGTTGCGGAACAGGGTGGTACGCACCAGGGCGTGGTCGTTGTCGCCAAAAATCTGGTCGAAGGTGGTGATGTTGCCACCGCGCCAGCCGGTGATGCGCTCCGGATCAAGGCCCAGGCTGCTGGAGGTGCGGCTGCCGACGCCTTGTACTTCGTACTGCTCGTCAATCACCGGGGCACGCCAGGTTTTGCTGTAGTCCAGGAACAGGGCGGTTTTCGGGGTGATTTTCCAGAAGGCCGACAGGCGAGGCGACCAGCCGGTGTAGGTTTTGTCGCTGTAGTCGTGACCCAACTCCGGGTGGTTATAGTACGGCGCGTCGTTTTCCTGGCCGCGATTGCGTACGTGGTCGTAGCGCATGGACGGCGTGAGGGTGAAGTCACCCCAAGTGATGGCGTCCTGAATATAGAAGCTGTTGGTGTCGACCTTGCCCCGGGGCATGAAGTTGGGCTGGTAGTGGCCGTAGTTGTACTTTTCGACGTCGTAGATACCGCCCGGCATCCACATGTCCACATCACGCTGGTGCTTGCGAAGTTGCACGCCGGTGGTCACTGCATGGTCCAGCGGGCCGCTGGCAAACAGGCTGATGTTCTCGACCTGGAGCATGTCATCGGTGTAGCCGGTTTCCATCTTGCGCCCGCCGCTGGTGGGCTGGGTAAAGGCCTGGGCATCGCGCTTGTCGGTTTGCTCGGTGTTGGAGTGCGAGTACTTGACCTCCAGATCCACCAGCGGGTTGTCCAGGGGTTCGTATTTGTATTTGGCCGACCAGGTGGTGTCGATCGTCGAGCGGTTGGACAGGTAGCGCCGCGCTGCTATGTCGTAGCCATATTTGTCGATGTTGGCCTGGCTGGGTGGCGCTGGGTAACTGACGGCCGAGAAGGGCACCCACAAATAGTTGTTCGAGCGCGAGTAAGACATGCCCACACTGTGTTCGTCATTGAGGTGCAAGTTGAGCTTGAGCAGTTGTCCGTCCAGGTCCTGGGCCGTATTGGGCAGACGCTGCGGGTTAACCGGGTAGACATTGCCGGGGTTGGGCATTTTACCGGCCAGCTTCATGTCGTCGCCGTCGCGTCTGGTGTAGTAAAACAGGGCGTCGGCGCGACCATCTTCGGTGCGACCGTAAACAGCGCCGCTGTAGACCTGTTGATGGTCGTTGCTGCTGTAGCCGTATTTGAGCATGGCGCCGGTGTTCTTGCCCTCTTCGAGCAAGTCGGTCGCGTCCTTGGTTTCCATGTGCACAACACCGGCAAAACCGCCATTGCCGGTGTGGATATCGTGGGGGCCTTTTTCGACTTCCAGGCGTTTGATCAGCTCGGGTTCGATAAAAATCGTGCCCTGTTTGTAGCGTTCAAAGCCGCTTTTGGTCGCGCCATCGACGGTCATTTGTACGTCTTCGGCTTCTCCCATGCCCCAGATATTGATGGTCTGGCCACCGGGCTTGAGCGAGCCGCCGAGGTTGATGCCTGGCAGGGTGGCGAGCAGGCTGGGAATGTTATTGGCCTGATAGCGGTTGATTTGCTCCTGGGTCATGGTCGACTTGCCGACGTTGCTGGAGTCGACCTCGCTACCGTTGCCCACCACGCTGACTGCGCCCAGCTCCAGGCTGTTGCTGGTGGTGGTGCCGGACTCCCGGGGCCGCACGACGTAGGTGCGATCGATCTGCACAAGGCTGAAGTCGGTGTCTTTGAGCAGGCGCTGGATGGCTTCCTGTGGCTCGAAGGTGCCACTGAGTGCCGGGGCTTTCACGTTGCGTAACAGGGCTTCGTCGAACAGCAGCTGGATTTTTGCCTGCTGTGCCACCTCGCTCAGCGAACTGGCCAGCGATTGTGCTGGCAGTTGCAGTTGGATCGACTCCGCGTGGGCTTGCAGGCTGATCGCCAGGCAAGCCGCCAGCAGTGTCGGGCGGGTGTACAAATGCGAGAAGCAATGTGGTGCGCGAAACATGAAATCCCCCGGTGTGGCAACAAAGGCCAAAAAGACATGCGTTAGCAACGCAGACCGGAGGAAGACGCAGCAAAATGAAAAAACCACATATGCGAATGGAAAATATTCGCATATGTTTTTTTAGCGTGGTTCGATACGGATTTTACCGCTGTCCAGCAGCACGGTTTTTACCGGGATCAGGGCGGGCAGGGCTTTGACCAGTGCCAGTGGATCGCTGACATCCAGGTTGCCTGAAACCTTGTAGCCAGTCAGCGGGCCGTCGGCCAACTGAATCAGGCCCGGGCGGTAGAGGTCCAGTTCATCCACCAGGCTGGCCAGTTCGCGATTGCGAAAGGACAGATGGCCGCTGCGCCAGCCCGCCACTTCGCCCGTACTCAACGTCTGTTCTATGAGTGCTCCCCTGTTGTAGTCCCAGGTGGCGCGTTGTTGTGCACCCAGCAGCATTGCTGACCTGGGGTCTGGGATGAACGCAACCTCGCCGTGGGCCACGCTGACCACCAATTGGCGCGAACTGCGGCGTACATCGAACCCCGTGCCGACCACCCGTATGCGCGCCTCCCCGGCATGCACCACCAACGGCTGCTCCTTGTTGGCCGCGACCTCGATGTAAAGCTGGCCCTGGTCCAGATAGATGTCACGCTGGTGGGCGCTGAAGTCCAGGCTCAGGCGCGTGTTGGCATTCACGTTCAGGGTGCTGCCGTCGGGTAGCAATATCGTGCGGGCGCCTTGGGCCAGTGTGCTGACCTGCTGTTGATGCAGCGCCACCGGGGCGCCCAGGTTCAGTGCAAAGACGGCGCAGAGCACGGCGGCAGCAGTGGCCAGCGCAAAGTGTGCGCGCCGGGGCTTGGCAGGGAGGGGGACCGGCGAGTTGATCTGTTCAAGTTCTCCCAGATCGGCCCACAACGATTCAAATTCGGTATAGGCCCGGGCATGACTCGGGTTGGCATGCCAGGCGTTGAATTGTTCGCAGCTGCCTTGGTTGCGGGTATTGCGGTTGCGTGCAAACCAATTGGCGGCCTGTTCATCGATGCTGTCGTCACCGGCCGTGTGAAAAGGGCTCATTGTGTCTGCTCCTTGCCGCTGTCCCGCTGTAGATGTCGCTTGCAGTGCAGCAAGGCCTGGGCAATGTGCTTTTCAACCATGCTCACGGATATCCCCATGCGTTCGGCAATCTGTGCCTGACTCAAGCCTTCAAAACGGTGCAGCATAAGGGCTTCTCGACGCCTGGGCGAGAGTTCTGCAACTACCCTTTTAAGTTGTTCAAGGCGTTGCAGGCGCAGGGCTGCGACCATCGGATCATCCCTGTCATCGCTCAAGGGCTCGGCCTCACTTTCACTGTGCTCGCCGTGAGCGGCGTGTCGCACTTGCTGTCGACGCCAGTGATCGCGCAACAGATTGCGCGCCATCTGGAACAAAAACGCCCGGGGCTGTTCGATTTTGCCTCGGTCCTGATAGCCCAGCCATTGGGTGAAAACATCCTGGGTCATGTCGGCTGCATCGCTGGTGTTGTCGGTACGCTTGCGCAGAAAGTGCAAAATTTGCGTATAGAACTCGCGAAAGTGATCGGCCGCGGGCGGATCGGGTTTAAGGCCAGACATGAAGATCCTTATAGACACAGCGATGCAAATAAGCTGCGAATGGTATCGATAACCATTGCTATTTGTCTCGTTGAAATTTCCTGTTTCCTTCATTCCGGTCGATAAATGGATAAATAGCCCATGGGGTCTTTACTGAATAAGTGCAGGAACCTTTAATTTCGGGAGAAAGGCTATGTCGGGTTGGTATGAGTTGAGCAAGACCAGCAGCGGGCAGTTCCGTTTTGTACTGAAGGCGGCGAATGCCGAAACCATTCTGGTCAGCGAGCAATACACCACGCTGGCGGCGGCCAAGGGCGGGATCGCCTCGGTGCAGGTCAACAGCCCGCTGGATGAGCGCTACGAGAAGAAAGTGGCCAAGGACGGCAAGCCATACTTCAACCTGAAGGCGGCCAATCACCAGATCATCGGCACCAGCGAGCTGTACTCCTCGGAGGCCGCGCGGGACAAGGGCATTGCCAGCGTCAAGCACAATGGCCCGACCACGGTGATCAAAGAGAAATTTTGATACCTGAATGTGTGCTCTTGTAACCCTGTAGATACTCTGTTGTAGATCAAACCCTATTGTGGGAGCGAGCCTGCTCGCGAACGACCTTCGCGAGCAGGCTCGCTCCCACAGTGGCAGTTTTTCCTGTTGCCGCTGCTCGTCAGCGGCTACAGGTTTACCGTTCCACAGGTACTGAGTGCCTGGTATCGCCCAACGGATGGGTTTTTGAATCAAAGAAGCGCAGTTCAAGCTTCTTGTCGGCAAACAACGCTGTGTAGTGGTTTTTCTGAAAGCGAATAAAGGCTTCGCTGCGCGGGTAAATCGAGATGCACAGGGTTTTCAACGGTGCCTGGCGCAAGGCATCGATCAGGTGCTGGTCCTGCTCACCCAGGCTGTGGCCGAAGATGCACAGCGCGTCTTTCTGGGTCAGCAACTGCTCATGACAAAAAGACAGGTAATCGGACTGGCGAATGGATTTTCGCTTGTCTTCGCTGCCGGTTTCGCTGACAAACAGCGGTACGTCGTCCAGGGCGCTGATGGAGTGGTTGATCGCAAAGTTGCTTAGCAATGTGGGTTGGTTGGCTGCCAGCTTGCGCGCCTTGCCTTCCTGGTTTTTCACCAGGTGCAGCGCGCCGTGCAGGTACAGCACACGTGTAGTCCTGCTTTTGGCCAGTGCCGCGGCAGGCTCAAAGGTTGCCTGCGGGGTACCGAACAGGTCGTTGAAACCTTTGGGTGCGTGCATCACGGCCCAGGGTGCCAGCAGGTCATAGTTGGCGCAGTACACCGTGGCGTAGCGCGCCAGTTCTTCGTTCCAGCAGGCCAGGGTTTCGGGCTGCATCAGGCGCCAGGGGATGTGCACGTCCTGGGTGCAGTTGATCAGGGCTTCCTTGATTGCGTAGTAGCGTTTGCGCGGCGAGGCCGAGTTGATGGCCAGTGCCTTGTTGACCTTGCTTGCGGTTTTCAGGGCGCTGAGCACATGTTCGAAATTGCGCGTGCCGAGGGCCTCGAACACGCTGAGTTCGGTCTGGCTCAGCGGTTTTTCGGCCACGCTTTTGGCTTTTTCAAACAGCGAGTCGTAATAGAAATCATGCCACACGGCCATGCTGGCGCCGTTGCCAATCAGCAGTCCGCTGCACGGGGTGCTGGTGCGTAACTGGTTCCAGTCTTCTAGTTGGGCATCAAATTCCTGGAAGGGGGTCATCGCAAATATCGTCTCAAGGCGTGGGCGGTAGCGGACTTTATCACGCTCAAGTGTTGAGCCAGATCAACATTGCTGCTTTGTGATTGGAGGAAGCTGTGGAGACCGAATTAGCCAATGACCCGCGAAGAGGACTCGACATGACCAGCACTTTCTTTATTCCTGCTGTAAACATTATGGGTAACGGTTGCCTGGATGAAGCCATGACTGCGATTCGCAATTATGGTTTTCGCAAGGCCTTGATTGTGACCGACGCGGGGTTGGCCAAGGCGGGGGTTGCGACGTTGATCGCCGAGAAGCTCGCGTTGCAGGATATTGATTCGGTGATTTTCGACGGCGCCAAGCCGAACCCGAGCATTGCCAACGTCGAGGCGGGCTTGAAGGTGCTCAAGGAGCATCAGTGCGACTTTATTGTGTCGCTGGGTGGCGGCTCGCCCCATGACTGCGCCAAGGGTATAGCGCTGTGTGCCACCAATGGCGGGCATATCCGTGATTACGAAGGCGTTGATCGCTCGGCCAAGCCGCAGTTGCCGCTGGTGTCGATCAATACCACGGCCGGCACGGCCAGTGAGATGACGCGGTTTTGTATCATCACCGACGAAGAGCGCCATGTGAAAATGGCCATTGTTGACCGCAACGTGACGCCGCTGCTGTCGGTTAACGACCCTGAGTTGATGGTGGCGATGCCCAAGGGCCTGACTGCCGCCACGGGCATGGACGCGTTGACCCACGCCATCGAGGCATATGTGTCCACGGCGGCCAACCCCATTACCGATGCCTGCGCGATCAAGGCGATGGAACTGATCAGCCAGAACCTGCGTCAGGCGGTAAGCGACGGCAAGAATCTGACGGCGCGGGAGAATATGGCTTACGCACAGTTCCTCGCGGGCATGGCCTTCAACAATGCCTCGCTGGGCTTTGTGCATGCGATGGCGCACCAGTTGGGCGGCTTCTATGATTTGCCCCACGGTGTATGCAACGCGGTGTTGTTGCCCCATGTGCAGACGTTCAATGCCAGTGTGTGTGCAGCCCGCCTGACCGATGTGGCCCATGCACTGGGTGCCGATGTGCGCGGTTTGAGCCCGGAAGAGGGCGCGCAAGCGGCCATTGCGGCGATTCGTACTCTGGCCAAGGATGTTGAGATTCCAGCCGGGCTACGGGATTTGGGCGCCAAGCTGGATGACATCCCGATTCTGGCCACCAACGCCTTGAAAGATGCCTGTGGTTTTACCAACCCGCGCAAAGCCGATCAGGGGCAGATTGAAGAGATCTTCCGTAACGCGTTTTAACGGCTTGCCCTCACCCCAACCCTCTCCCTCCGGGAGAGGGCCAGGGTGAGGGGGCTTTTGGACAGGCATAAAAAAGGCCGGGTTAATAACCCGGCCTTTTTATTTCTGGCTAAAAAGCGCTTATTGCACTTCTACAGCCAGGCTGTCGCTGATTTTCTTCTGCCAGATCGCCGGGCCGGTGATGTGCACCGACTCGCCTTTACTGTCGACTGCCACCGTAACCGGCATGTCTTTGACATCGAACTCGTAGATCGCTTCCATGCCCAGTTCGGCAAAGGCCACTACACGGGACTTTTTGATCGCCTGGGCGACCAGGTAAGCAGCACCGCCCACAGCCATCAGATACACGGCTTTGTGTTCCTTGATCGCTTCAATGGCGGTAGGGCCGCGCTCGGACTTGCCGATCATGCCCAGCAAGCCGGTCTGATCAAGGATCTGACGAGTGAACTTGTCCATTCGCGTAGCGGTGGTCGGGCCTGCAGGGCCAACCACTTCGTCACGCACCGGATCAACCGGGCCAACGTAGTAGATAAAGCGACCCTTGAGGTCTACCGGCAAGGTTTCACCCTTGTTCAGCATTTCGACCATGCGCTTGTGCGCCGCGTCGCGACCGGTGAGCATTTTGCCGTTGAGCAGGACGGTCTCGCCCGGCTTCCAGCTCTGCACGTCTTCCGGGGTCAGGGTGTCAAGGTTGACACGGCGGGCCGACGGGCCGGCTTCCCAGACGATTTCCGGGTAGGCATCCAGCGGTGGCGCTTCGAGGGCTGCCGGGCCGGAGCCGTCCAGCACGAAGTGGGCGTGACGGGTGGCCGCGCAGTTCGGGATCATGCACACCGGCAGGGACGCTGCGTGGGTCGGGTAGTCCATGATTTTTACGTCGAGCACGGTAGTCAGGCCGCCCAGGCCCTGGGCGCCGATGCCCAGCTGGTTGACCTTCTCGAACAGCTCGATGCGCATCTCTTCGATACGGTTGCTCGGGCCACGCTTGATCAGGTCGTGAATGTCGATGGATTCCATCAACACTTCCTTGGCCATCACTGCGGCTTTTTCCGCGGTGCCGCCGATGCCGATACCCAGCATGCCCGGTGGGCACCAGCCCGCGCCCATGGTCGGAACGGTCTTGAGCACCCAGTCAACGATCGAGTCGGACGGGTTGAGCATGGCCATTTTCGACTTGTTCTCGGAACCGCCGCCCTTGGCTGCCACGTCCACTTCCACGGTGTTGCCCGGAACGATGGAGTAGTGGATCACTGCAGGGGTGTTGTCCTTGGTGTTGCGACGGGCACCGGCCGGGTCGGCCAGGATCGAAGCACGCAGGACGTTTTCCGGCAGGTTGTAAGCGCGACGCACGCCTTCGTTGATCATGTCGTCCAGGCCCATGGTGGCACCATCCCAGCGCACGTCCATGCCGACGCGTACGAATACGGTGACGATGCCGGTGTCCTGGCAGATCGGACGGTGGCCGGTGGCACACATGCGCGAGTTGATCAGGATTTGCGCCATCGAGTCACGGGCCGCTGGCGATTCTTCGCGCAGGTAGGCTTCGTGCATGGCCTGGATGAAGTCCACGGGGTGGTAGTAGGAAATGAATTGCAGGGCGTCAGCAACGCTCTGAATCAGGTCGTCTTGCTTGATCACGGTCATGGGTCGCGCTCCTCTATAAGACGGGAACATACAATCAATAAGGTGTTTGCGACCTTGGTGCATCGGTCTGTCGAAAACATCTTTGCTTGGCATACCGGACACGCATGACCGGTACAAAAACGGCGCGGCAGTATAACCCGGTACTCTCACTGATACACCCGTAGAGGTGCAAACGAAAGTAGGGGGTGGACGAGGGGTGATAAGTTAAACTGTAAAACCACGAAATATATGAAGATCAACTGTGGGAGCGGGCTTGCTCGCGATTGCATCACCGCGGTCATTCAAAAAAACCGCGCCGCCTGCATCGAGAGCAATCCAGCTCCCACAGGCTTACCCTGCGGAGGCCAGCAGTGCCCCAGTTACACGTCGCTGACCAGCACTGGTCAGTTGCCCCGAACACCAACCTGCTCGATGCCTTGAATCAGGTTGGCGTGTCGGTGCCCTACAGTTGCCGGGCGGGCAGTTGCCATGCCTGCCTGGTGCGCTGCGTGCGTGGTGAGCCCGCCGATCTCAAGCCCGAGGCATTGAGTCGGGACCAGCATGAGCAGGGCTGGCGCCTTGCCTGTCAGTGTCAGATTGTCGAAGACCTGCAGATTGAAGCCTTTGACCCGCTGCGCGACGGTGTGCCGGCCCAAGTGGCAGGGCTCGACTGGCTCAGTCCGACGGTGTTGCGCTTGCGCCTCACGCCGCAGCGGGCTTTGCGTTATCGCGCAGGCCAGCATCTGGTGCTGTGGGCCGGCGATGTGGCGCGGCCGTATTCGTTGGCCAGCCTGCCCGAAGAAGACCGCTTTCTGGAGTTTCACCTCGATTGTGCGCACCCCGGTGAGTTTGTCGACGCGGCCCGCCAGTTCAAGGTCGGTGACGTTGTACGGCTGGGCGAGTTGCGCGGCGGCGCACTGCGTTATGATCCGGACTGGCAGGAGCAACCGCTCTGGCTGCTGGCATCCGGTACCGGCCTGGGGCCTTTGTATGGCGTATTGCGCGAGGCCTTGCGTCAGGATCATCAAGGCCCGATACGGCTGGTGCATGTGGCCCGCGACAAGGCTGAGCATTACCTCCAGAGCGAACTGCTGGCCCTGTCGGCGGCTTGTCCAGGGTTTGTGGTCGAGTACCTTGAACGCCCTCAGTTGCCCGACTACCTGTTACAGATGGGGGTTGTCTCGCGCCAGACCCGTGCCTTGGTCTGCGGTCACCCGGATACGGTCGATGCCTTTGCCAAACGTTTGTTTCTGGCGGGCTTGCCGCGTAATCAGCTGTTGGCCGATGCCTTTTTGACCCGCAGCTAGGCGCACAAAAAAGCCCCGCCTGATCACTCAGGCGGGGCTTGGGATTCAAACCTTGCAGGCTTAAACCATTTTGTCGCCGACATGCAGGATCTTCATGCCGTTGGTGCCGCCGATGGTGTGGTAGCTGTCGCCCTTGGTCAGGATGACCCAGTCGCCTTTTTCCACAACGCCACGCTTGAGCAGCTCGTCGATGGCAGCCTGGCTGACCTGTTCTGGCGGCAGCGATGCCGGGTCGAACGGTACGGTGTAGACGCCACGGAACATTGCCGCGCGCGCCTGGGTTTCACGGTGCGGGGAGTAGGCGTAGATCGGCACCGAGGAGCGGATGCGCGACATGATCAGCGGGGTGTAGCCGCTTTCAGTCAGGGCGATGATCGCTTTGACACCCGGGAAGTGGTTGGCGGTGTACATGGCCGCCAGCGCAATGCTCTGGTCGCAGCTTTCGAAGGTTTTACCGATACGGTGGCTGGACGTTTTGCTGGTCGGGTGCTTTTCAGCGCCGACACAGATGCGCGCCATAGCCTGCACGGCTTCCAGCGGGTAGGCGCCGGCAGCACTTTCAGCCGAGAGCATCACGGCGTCGGTGTAGTCGAGAACGGCGTTGGCAACGTCGGACACTTCGGCACGAGTTGGCATCGGGTTCTGGATCATCGACTCCATCATCTGGGTTGCCACGATCACCGCTTTATTGTGGCGACGTGCGTGCAGAATGATTTTCTTCTGGATGCCCACCAGCTCGGCATCGCCGATTTCAACACCGAGGTCGCCACGGGCAACCATCACCGCGTCGCTGGCCTTGATCAGGCCGTCGAGGGTTTCGTCATCGGCTACGGCTTCGGCGCGTTCAATCTTCGCTACCAGCCAGGCAGTACCGCCGGCTTCGTCGCGCAGTTGGCGGGCGTATTCCATGTCGGCAGCGTCACGCGGGAACGACACGGCCAGGTAGTCGACTTGCATTTCGGCAGCCAGCTTGATGTCGGCCTTGTCTTTTTCCGTCAGGGCCGGTGCGGTCAGGCCACCACCGCGACGGTTGATGCCTTTGTGGTCGGACAGTGGGCCGCCGATCAGCACGGTGCAGTGCAGGGCGTCGTCGGTGGCAGTGTCTACACGCATGACCACACGGCCGTCATCGAGCAGCAGCTCGTCGCCGACGCCGCAGTCTTTAACCAGGTCCGGGTAGTCGATGCCGACCACTTGCTGGTTGCCTTCGGTCAACGGATGGCTGGTGGAGAAGGTGAATTGATCACCGATCTTCAGCTCGATCTTTTTGTTGGCAAATTTGGCGATACGAATTTTCGGGCCTTGCAGGTCACCCAGCAGGGCTACGAAACGACCGTGCTTGGCAGCGATGTCACGTACCAGCTTGGCGCGAGCCTTGTGCTCGTCGGGGGTGCCGTGGGAAAAGTTCAGACGGGCAACGTCCAGGCCAGCGAGGATCAGCTGTTCCAGCATTTCCGGTGAATTGCTGGCAGGGCCAAGTGTGGCAACAATTTTGGTTCGACGAACAGACATGCAAAGACTCCTGAGTTCAAGCGCTGCCAAAGGCTACTATGGTCTTTGGCTGTAGTCATTGTTCCTCTGCACTACTTTCTGCTTAAGTTGTGGTGCATCGGGTCTGTTGTCTGAAGAATCTGGCCGTGGGGTCGATACACTGTTATGAACAGGAGATGCCCCATGCGAATCGTGCTCGTTTTAATCTTGGTCGCCAGTGCGACCGGCTGTACCCGTTGGTCGATGAACCATCATTTGAACAATGCCTATCGTGCTTACGACCGGGGCAATTGTGAAACGGTAATGCTTGAGTTGTCCGAGGTTGATCGCGACAGTCGTAGTCGCCCGTACATTTGGCCACAAACAGCTATGCTCCGTGGACTGTGTCTTGAGCGTACGAAGTTTTACCTGGATGCGTCCCAGACCTACCAGTACATCATCAACGAATTTCCCAAGAGCGAGTACGCCTACCGGGCCAAGGCTCGGATCGAGACATTGCGCATTCTCAGGTTCATCCCGGGCCCCGGCACTACTGCCCAGGCAGTGCCTGTAAGCATTCCATGATGGGCGAAATTTAAACTGGTCATTTGTGCCCGGTTGGCTAATATCAAATTCGTTCGACTGTTTTTTGTTTCTCTTGGTACTCAAACGGATTGCTCGCTCTGTCGCTGCTTGATATGTCGAGCTTCAGGTGAAGATGGCGGGCAGATCTGCACGTGACTGTTGGCCCGGATGTGGGGGACAGGGCGTTTCGAGACGCCAGCGCGGCCATGCTGAATGGCCTCTCTATAGTGAAGTTGAACATGGTTATCGAACGGCTTATCCAGCGGCACCAACTGACGTTTTTCCTGAAAGTGTTCAATCGGTTCACGGACAAGCCTATTGGCTATCTGGGCAATGTGTCTGATGGCGGGTTGATGCTGATCAGCCAGTTACCGATGTTGGTCGACGCCAATTTCGAGTTTCGGATCAAGCTTCCCGGTGCCGATGGGGAAGTGCAGTTTATCGACCTGACAGCGCGTTGCCTGTGGTGCCGTGAGGATCTAACGCCGCATTATTACGATTCCGGGTTTATCCTGTATCAGCCACCCGCCGAGTACAGCGGTTTGATCAGTGCCTTGCAGCGCTACTTCAGCTTCCAGCCCCTGCAAGCCTCTGCATAGCCCCGGGGCTGGTCTTGCCCGGGTTTGAGCGCCTAGACTGTCCGGGTCTACTGCTCAGGAACACCCCGTGACCTCTATCTTCTGGTACGACTACGAAACCACCGGTATCAACCCGCGCTGCGACCGGGCGGTGCAAGTGGCCGGCATCCGCACCGACCTTGAACTCAACGAGATTGATCAGCCGGTCAACCTCTATTGTCAGCCAAGCGACGATATCCTCCCTCATCCCATGGCCTGCCTGATCACCGGCATCACGCCCGCTCGTCTCGAAGACAAGGGCCTGGGCGAAGCCGAGTTCATGACTCGCACCCATGCCCAGCTGGCACTGCCCGGCACTTGCGGGGCGGGCTACAACTCGTTGCGCTTTGATGATGAGGTAACGCGCTACAGTCTCTACCGAAACTTCTTCGACCCTTATGCGCGTGAATGGCAGGGTGGCAACAGTCGCTGGGACCTCATTGATGTGGTGCGAACAGCCTATGCCCTGCGGCCTGAAGGCATCGTCTGGCCAGAGGAAGAGGGGCGGGTGACGCTCAAGCTTGAACGGTTGACGGCGGCTAACGGGATTGATCATGGCCAGGCCCACGATGCGTTGTCCGATGTGCGGGCAACCATTGCGCTGGCCCGGCTGATTCGTGACAAACAACCCAAGTTATATGACTGGTTATTCCAGTTGCGCAGCAAACAACGTGTGCTTGATCAAATTCGGCTATTGCAGCCCATGCTGCATATCTCGGGGCGTTTTTCCGCGGCCAGACATTATGCCGGTGTGGTCTTGCCGCTGGGTTGGCACCCAAAGAATCGTAATGCTCTGATTGTCTACGACCTGCACTTAGACCCTCAGCCTTTACTGGAGATGGACGCCGCAGCGTTGCGCAAGATGCTCTATACCCGGCGTGAAGATTTACCCGACGGTCAATTACCCATTGGGCTAAAGCTGATTCAAGTTAATCGTTGCCCGGTGGTCGCCCCCTTGAATGTAGTGCGTGCCCAGGACCAACAGCGATTGCAACTGGACATGGACCTCTATCACGCGCGAGCCCGGAGCCTTGTTGAGGCTCAGCAAGTTTGGCAGGAAAAGTTGTCGGCCATTTATGCCCGCGAAGACTTTACCCCCAGTGAAGATCCGGAGCAGCAATTGTATGACGGGTTTATTGGCGATCGAGACCGTCGACTGTGTGAGCAGGTCAGGCACAGTGACCCGGAGCAATTGGCCAAAGATACATGGCCATTTGATGATGAGCGCTTGCCCGAATTATTGTTTCGATACCGCGCCCGAAACTTTCCACATACCCTGAGTGAACAAGAACAGCAGCGTTGGCATATCTTCTGCCAGCAGCGTTTGTCGGATCCGGCCATGGGTGCGCCTTTGACCCTGGACAGCTTTATGCAGGCAGCAGATGAGCTGTCGCGCAGTGCCACGCCGGCCCAGCTAAAGCTTCTGGGCGAATGGCAGCGCTATGCCCAGGCATTGAGCCGGCGTGTCGGGTTGAACCCGCCCGCCGAGAGTGCTGACTAAAACACAGGCACTAAAAAACGCCAGCATGCTGGCGTTTTTTAGTGGCATCGCAAAATAGTTGCGGGCCCGGTGTCACTTAGTCGAGCAAAGTAGCCCAACCTTCAACCACGTCGCCGCCCCACTTGGCTTTCCACTCTTTCAGAGTTTTGTGGTTGCCACCTTTGGTTTCAATCACTTCACCATTGTGTGGGTTTTTGTATTGTTTAACCTTACGGGCACGTTTGGTGCCGGTGGTTTTAACAACGCCGCGAGGTGCTTTGCTAACTTTGGATTCCGGATCCAGCAGAGCGATGATATCGCGTAGCGATTTTTGGTATTCGCCCATCAGCGTGCGCAGTTTGCCTTCAAATTCCAGCTCGGTTTGAAGTTTGTCGTCTTCGGACAGGTTCTTCAGGCGGGCTTGCAGTTCTTTGATGGCTTCTTCGGTTGCACGATATTCGTTGATCAAGGACATGAGGATAACCTTATGTTGAAAAGGATGTCAGGGAGACAGTGGCGCAATAGTAGTCAGACAGTTACTGCAAGTAAACATGAAAGGGCTATTTAATTTAAAATTTTATTCATTAACTTTGCCCTCGGGAATATGCGCGCTATTAAATACACCGCGCTACAGTGAGGTTAATATGGACGATCAATAACATCGGCAAGTGTCCGTCCATTGCAGTGCAGGCCACGTCGATGCTGGTGTGGCACCTTTGGTGCGCGACCCGATGGCGCAGGTGCCGAGCTGTAACGAATACTGCAGTTTTGCTGCGCACTCGCTAGAATGGCGGCCTTAGTAAAGTTTTTGGAGTTTTCCCCTCATGCGCACTTTTCGGTTGGTGATTGCGTGCCCCGACGGCGTCGGCATTGTCGCCAAGGTCAGCAATTTCCTTGCCTCCCACAATGGCTGGATCACTGAAGCAAGCCACCACTCGGACGACCAGAGCGGTTGGTTCTTTATGCGTCACGAGATTCGTGCCGATTCCCTGCCGTTCGGGCTGGAGGCGTTTCGTGAGGCATTTGCCCCGATCGCCGAAGAGTTCTCGATGGAGTGGCGCATTACCGATACGGCGCAGAAAAAACGCGTGGTATTGATGGCGAGCCGCGAATCCCACTGCCTGGCAGATCTGCTGCACCGCTGGCACAGCGATGAACTGGACTGCGATATTTCCTGCGTGATCTCCAATCACGACGACCTGCGCAGCATGGTCGAGTGGCATGGCATCCCGTTCTATCACGTACCGGTTGACCCGAAGAACAAGGAGCCGGCTTTCGCCGAAGTCTCGCGTCTGGTCAAGCACCATGCTGCCGAAGTGGTGGTACTGGCCCGTTACATGCAAATCCTGCCACCTGACCTGTGCAGCGAATATGCCGGCCAGGTCATCAATATCCACCACAGCTTCCTGCCGTCGTTTGTCGGCGCCAAGCCTTATCACCAGGCCTCGATGCGGGGCGTGAAGCTGATCGGTGCAACCTGCCATTATGTGACTGAAGAGCTGGATGCCGGTCCTATCATCGAGCAGGACGTGGTACGTGTCAGCCACAGTGACAGCATTGAGGATATGGTGCGTTTCGGCCGTGATGTCGAGAAAATGGTACTGGCCCGTGGCTTGCGTTATCACCTTGAAGATCGCGTGCTGGTGCATGGCAACAAGACTGTAGTGTTCTGATCGACACCGTGGGAGCGAGCCTGCTCGCGAAGGATTGCCGGCGGAGGATGTGATGAGCGATCCACTCGACAAGGCGACATCCAGTGCTCCACCGACCTTGGGTGAGGGCTGTCTGAGTCGCTATGACCCGGATGCCCTCAGCCCCGAGGACGGCACCGACTTCCCCGGTGCCGCCGAGCTTTGGGCGCAGGAGCTAGACGCTGCAGGCATGCAGCGTGTGCCTGAAGCCTAAATCCTGAAACTGCCCACCAGATGCTTCAGGCGGGCAGCCTGCTGTTCCAGATCGGAACACGCGCGAAGGGTTGATTGAAGGTTTTCGACGCCTTCCTGATTCAGCGTATTGATCTCGGTAATGTCCATATTGATCGACTCGACCACCGAGGTTTGTTCCTCGGTTGCCGTGGCGACAGACTGGTTCATGCCGTCGATTTCACCAATGCGTACGGTCACGCTGATCAGGCGCTCGCCCGCGCGGTTGGCGATTTCCACGCTGTCCTGGCTGTGACGCTGGCTTTCTTCCATGGTGCTCACTGAGCCTCGGGCACTGATCTGCAATTCTTCGATCATTTTCTGCACTTGCTGCGCCGATTCCTGGGTGCGGTGTGCCAGGTTGCGCACTTCATCGGCGACCACGGCAAAGCCACGCCCGGCTTCGCCAGCACGAGCTGCTTCAATGGCGGCGTTAAGGGCCAGCAGGTTGGTTTGCTGGGAAATGCTGGTAATCACCTCCAGGATTTGACCGATATTCACCGTCTTGTCGTTAAGCGACTCGATATGACCGCTGGAAGTGCCAAGCATTTGCGACAGCTTCTGCATCGAGCTGATGCTGCGTTCGACCACTTCCTGGCCTTCCTCGGCAAGGCTGCGTGCATCGCTGGCCTGGTGCGAGGCCTGGGCGGCGTTGCGGGCGATCTCCTGTGCGGCGGCGCCCAGTTCGTTGATAGCAGCGGCGACGCTACTGGTGCGGCTGGCCTGTTCGTCAGAGTTGAGCATCGATGAGTTGGAAGCGCTGACAACCCGCAGGACCACCTCGTTGACCTGGCCGGTGGCCGAGGCCACTTCGCTGATGGAAGCGTGAATGCGCTCGACAAAACGGTTGAATGCGCTGCCCAGGGTACCGAATTCATCCTGGGACTCCACCACCAGGCGGCGCGTCAGGTCGCCTTCGCCTTCGGCAATATTCTGCATGGCGCGGGTCATCACGTGCAGCGGTTGCATCAGCAGGCGAATCAACAGGCCGAGCAGGGCGATGATCGAAACCACGGCGATAACCGTGGCAATAATTGCCGACGTACGGAACTCACTGAGCGCTGCGAAAGCCTGCTGCTTGTCAACCGACAGGCCGATGTACCAGTTGGCTGAGCCCAGCCCTTTGATCGGGGTGAAGCTTACGATCCGGGTTTTGCCATTGGCCTGGATCTCGCTGAACGCAGTGGTGATCGCGGGAGTGTCCAGCGGATAGATGTCCTTCAGGTTCCTGGTGGCCAGGCTCTTGTCCGGGTGCACCAGGATTTCGCCGTCGGCATTGATCAGAAAGGCGTAACCCATGCCGTTGAAATTCAGCGCGTTGATGCTGTCGGTGATGGCTTGCAGGGTCATGTCGGCGCCGACCACACCCAGGGTTTGAGAGCCCTTTTTTACCGGGGCCGCGATGGTAATGACCATCTGTCCGGTGGCAGCATCTATATAGGGTTTGGTCAGGCTGGAGCTGCTGCTGTTGAACGCATCCTTGTACCAGGGCCGGGTGCGCGGATCGTAGCCGTCAGGCATCTTGCTGTCAGGGCGAATGGTAAATCCGCCTTGGCTGTCACCAAAATAAACCGACATAAAGGTACTGCTCAGGGTTTTTTGTTCCAGCAGGCTGGCCACCTGGGCGGGCTCTGGTGTCAGGGCGATGGATTCAGCGAGGTTTTGCGCCAGCAGGATCCGGCCACCGAGCCAGGTCTGAATGTTATTGGCCGTGACACTGCCCATCTCGTGCAGGTAGTTGTCCAGGTTGTTGCGGATGGCGTTGCGTTGCAAGTAGTCGTTATACAGCGTAAATAGCGAAAAGGCGGCTATTACGATCAGGGACGCGGCAAGCAGGATTTTATGACTGAAACGCAGGTTTTTATTCATGGCTTGAAGGGTCCGCTAAGGTCTAAAAGTGTGCGACATACACTCTGGTAAAACGCGCGCTCTACACAGCACTGCCTGAACAGGGCAAGTTGGCTGTTGATCAAGCCGCTTTACCACGCTAAATCCGGTTTTATGTGGTCTAGCATTCAGTGTGTATCGACCCGCGATCGCTAAAGATTAATCAAAGGTGGCAAAATGCCTGACTCTTCTGCTCTAGTAATCGGCGCTGACCTTTCGGCTCAGCCCATCGCGCAGTCCTTGCGCCTGGCCAATCGCCACGGTTTAGTGGCGGGAGCCACGGGCACGGGTAAAACCGTTACGCTTCAGCGGCTGGCTGAACAGTTCAGTGATGCCGGGGTGGCCGTCTTCGCCGCCGACATCAAGGGTGACTTGTGCGGCCTGGGTGCGGCCGGCAATCCCCAGGGCAAGATTGCCGAACGGATCGCGGGAATGCCCTGGCTCAATTACCAGCCCAAGGCCTATCCGGTTACTTTGTGGGATATCCAGGGCAAGACGGGTCACCCATTGCGCACGACCCTGAGTGACATGGGGCCGTTGCTGCTGGGCAGCCTGCTGGAGCTGACCGACAGCCAGCAGTCGGCCCTCTATGCCGCCTTCAAGGTGGCGGATCGGGAAGGGTTGTTGCTGCTTGACCTTAAAGACCTCAAGGCACTGCTCAATCACCTGCGTGACAACCCACAAGTGCTTGGCGATGACGCGGCCCTGATGACCACGGGCTCCAGCCAGGCGTTGTTGCGCCGTCTGGCAACCCTTGAGCAGCAGGGTGCAGAAGCCCTGTTTGGTGAGCCGGCACTGCAGCTCGACGATATTTTGCAGCCCGCCAGCGACGGGCGCGGGCAGATCCATCTGCTCGATGCCAGCCGCCTGGTGCATGAAGCGCCCAAGGTCTACGCAACGTTCCTGTTGTGGTTGCTGGCGGAGCTTTTCGAACAGTTGCCCGAGCGCGGCGATGCAGACAAGCCCTTACTGGCGCTGTTTTTCGACGAAGCGCATCTGTTGTTTGCCGGTACGCCAAAAGCATTGCAGGACCGGCTGGAACAAGTGGTCAGGTTGATTCGTTCCAAGGGTGTAGGGGTGTATTTCGTCACTCAATCACCGGCGGACTTGCCCGATACGGTGCTGGCACAGTTGGGGTTGCGTATCCAGCACGGGCTGCGGGCCTTTACGGCCAAAGAGCAGAAATCCCTGAAAGCTGTGGCAGACGGCTTTCGCCCCAATCCGGCATTCAGCGCGCTGGCCGTACTGACGGAGCTGGGCACGGGGGAGGCTCTGGTGGGCATGCTTGAGGAAAAAGGCACGCCGGCGATGGTTCAGCGGGTGCTGATTGCGCCACCGCAATCGCGTATAGGCCCGCTGACGGAGGCCGAAAGGGCTGCATTGATCAGCCGTTCAGCGCTGCAGGGGCGTTATGACAAGCCCGTTGATCGAGAGTCGGCTTATGAAATCCTCATGGCCCGCAAAGGCGTGGCGCCGCAAGATCAGGCGCAGACACAGGCTGCACAGCACGAGCCGGGGTTTCTTGATCAGGCGGGAGACTTTTTGGGCACGACAGCAGGCAAGGCCTTGCAGTCGATGGCGCGTCAGGCGGCGGGTCAGATGGGCCGTCAGCTGGTGCGCGGGCTGTTGGGGTCGTTACTGGGTAACAGCAAGCGCAAATAAATAACAAGACTGCAACTGTGGGAGCGAGCAGGCTCGCTCCCACAATGGGGCTTGATCAGGAGGATCAGTCGGGTTTTGGCCGCGCGTGGCTGGCCAGGCGTTCAAGGGCCGCGCGCAAGGCCGGGTCGGTAATGCCATCGGCCGTTGCCTGGATGGTCTGGGCGGCATCGACGGACAAATCCAGCGTATGCCCCGCGACCTTGGCCTGTACCGTGGGCGGCTGCACCTTGAACAAAATGCGGGTCAGGCTGGCGAACTCGTCGAATGCCTGCAGTTGGCGCAGCAGGCGCTTTTGCTGATAGCGCAGGCGAGTGGCCCAATGGCCGTCGGTCACGATCAGCAACAAACTCCCTTCACGCCATGAGGCAACGTGACAATGCTCCCTCGCGGCGGGCTGAAGCTGGCTTTCAAGCAGGCGTTGCAGGTGTGCCAGGCGCTTGGCATGGCCGAAAATAGCTTTTAGGGGCTTGGCCTCGCGGAGCAGGACGGAGGGTGCCCGTGCTGGATGTGGGCGAAATGCCATGTTCAAACACCTGATAAAACAGAGCTGCAATCTTAGCAGATGCCTGCCTCTCACTGGTCCGGGCTAAGGTAAATCTGAATTTATTTATGAAATCAATGAGTAACTTCTTGTGCAAACGGGTTGAAGTTCAGCAAAAAGCCCTTATTTTAGGGAGGCCCCTTCACAACGCAGTACCAGTATCGTGGAATAACGCCACTTTCCTCACCGCCGTTTCCGGGTAGAATGCTCGTTCGCATGCGGCCATCAGGGCTGCTCGGGCGACTCTCGGGGCCGCCCTCCATCCCTATGTGTGGAAGATCCTGCCGATATGTTTGCGCCTTTGTTAAAGAAACTTTTTGGAAGCAAGAACGAGCGCGAAGTTAAACGCATGCTCAAGACAGTACAGGTCGTCAATTCCTTCGAAGAGCAGATGGTTGCCCTGACCGATGAGCAATTGCGCGCCAAGACCGAAGAGTTCAAGGCCCGCATAGCCAAAGGTGAGACCCTCGACCAACTGCTGCCAGAAGCCTTTGCGGTCTGCCGTGAAGCCGGCAAGCGTGTCATGGGCATGCGTCACTTCGATGTACAGCTGATCGGCGGCATGACCTTGCATGAAGGCATGATCGCAGAAATGCGTACGGGTGAAGGCAAGACCTTGGTAGCAACCCTGGGCGTTTACCTCAACGCATTGTCGGGCAAGGGCGTTCACGTGGTAACCGTGAACGACTACCTGGCTCGCCGGGATGCCAACTGGATGCGCCCGCTCTACGAGTTCCTGGGCCTTACGGTCGGTGTCGTGACACCGTTCCAGCCACCTCAGGAAAAGCGCGAAGCCTATGCTGCCGATATCACTTACGGCACCAACAACGAGTTCGGTTTCGATTACCTGCGTGACAACATGGCTTTCAGCATGGAAGAAAAATTCCAGCGCGAGCTTAATTTCGCCGTAATCGACGAAGTCGACTCCATCCTTATCGATGAAGCCCGTACTCCGCTGATCATCTCCGGTCAGGCTGAAGACAGCTCCAAGCTGTACATTGAAATCAACAAGCTGATCCCTCGCCTTGAGCAACACATCGAGGAAGTGGAAGGCGAAGTCACCAAGGCTGGCCATTTCACCATCGATGAAAAGACCCGCCAGGTTGAGCTGAACGAAGCCGGTCACCAGTTCGTTGAAGACATGCTGACCCAGATCGGCCTGCTCGCCGAAGGCGAAAGCCTGTACTCGGCGCACAACCTGGGCCTGTTGACCCACGTGTACGCTGCACTGCGCGCCCACAAGCTGTTCCATCGCAACGTTGAATACATCGTTGAAGACGGTCAGGTATTGCTGGTCGACGAACACACTGGGCGTACCATGCCGGGTCGTCGTCTGTCCGAAGGCCTGCACCAGGCGATCGAAGCGAAGGAAGGCCTGAATATCCAGGCAGAGAGCCAGACCCTGGCCTCGACCACCTTCCAGAACTACTTCCGCCTGTACAACAAGCTGTCGGGCATGACCGGTACAGCAGACACCGAAGCGTTTGAATTCCACCAGATCTACGGTCTGTCGGTAATGGTCATCCCGCCGAACAAGCCGCTGGCGCGTAAAGACTACAACGACCTGGTGTTCCTCACCGCGGACGAGAAGTACGCGGCAATCGTGGCCGACATCAAGGACTGCATGGCCAAGGGTCGTCCGGTGCTGGTGGGTACGGCAACCATCGAAACCTCCGAGCACATGTCCAACCTTCTGAAGAAGGAAGGCATCGAGCACAAGGTTCTGAACGCCAAGTTCCACGAAAAAGAAGCAGAAATCATTGCACAGGCCGGTCGTCCGGGCGCGTTGACCATTGCAACCAACATGGCCGGTCGTGGTACCGACATCCTGTTGGGCGGCAACTGGGAAGTGGAAGTAGCCTCCCTGGAAAACCCGACACCTGAGCAGATCGCGCAGATCAAGGCCGACTGGCAAAAACGTCACCAGCAGGTGCTGGAGTCGGGTGGCCTGCATGTGATCGCTTCCGAGCGTCACGAATCGCGCCGTATCGACAACCAGCTGCGTGGCCGTGCCGGCCGTCAGGGTGACACCGGTTCCAGCCGTTTCTACCTGTCGCTGGAAGACAGCCTGATGCGTATCTTCGCCTCTGATCGGGTGAAGAACTTCATGAAGGCCCTGGGCATGCAGTCCGGCGAAGCGATTGAGCACCGCATGGTGACCAACGCGATCGAGAAGGCCCAGCGCAAGGTTGAAGGTCGCAACTTCGATATCCGCAAGCAATTGCTGGAGTTCGATGACGTCAACAACGAACAGCGTAAAGTGATTTATCACATGCGTAACACGTTGCTGGCAGCCGACAACATCGGTGAGACCATCGCCGACTTCCGCAAGGATGTACTGGACAGCACCGTAAGCGCTCATATTCCGCCACAATCGTTGCCGGAACAGTGGGACGTCAAAGGTCTGGAAGCGGCCATCGAAAGCGGCTTCGGGGTGAAACTGCCGATCCAGCAATGGCTCGACGAAGATGATCACCTGTACGAAGAAACCCTGCGTGAGAAGCTGCTGGCTGAATTGATTGCAGCTTACAACGAGAAAGAAGAGCAGGCCGGTGCTGAAGCACTGCGCACGTTCGAGAAGCAGATTGTGCTGCGCGTTCTGGATGACCTGTGGAAAGACCACCTGTCGACCATGGACCACCTGCGCCACGGTATCCACTTGCGCGGTTATGCGCAGAAGAACCCGAAGCAGGAGTACAAGCGCGAGTCGTTCAACCTGTTCTCCGAGCTGCTTGATTCGATCAAACGCGACTCGATCCGTGTGTTGTCCCACGTACAGGTTCGTCGTGAAGACCCGGTCGAAGAGGAGGCGCGCCTGCGCCAGGAAGCTGAAGACCTGGCTTCGCGCATGCAGTTCCAGCATGCTGAAGCGCCGGGCCTTGACCAGCCGGAGGCAATGGCCCAGGTGCTGCAAGGTGCTGACGTCGAAGATGTTGTGGCGGCAACCGAGCCTGTTCGTAGCGAGCAGAAGCTGGGTCGCAACGAGCTGTGCCACTGCGGCTCGGGCAAGAAATACAAGCACTGTCACGGGCAAATCAACTAAAGCCCGCTTCACCTGCTGAAACACCTGCGCCGCGACCGGCATTAGCCGTCGCGGCGTTTTACCATTGAATTCCCGTCCTTTTGCGGCGGCGCACAGAACTTTTTAGGAGCGCGTCATGGCTGTTGGTCTTGGTCCTTTGCCTGTTTTGCACCCGGTGGCCGGTTTTGAACTGGGTATCGCTTCTGCCGGTATCAAGCGCGCAGGGCGCAAGGACGTGGTGATTATGCGCTGCGCCGAAGGCTCCAGCGTGGCGGGTGTTTTCACCCTGAATGCGTTTTGCGCGGCCCCTGTGATTCTGGCCAAACAACGTGTGCAAGGCCCGGTTCGCTATTTGCTGACCAACACGGGCAATGCCAACGCCGGTACCGGTGAGCCAGGGCTGATCGCTGCAACCCGGACCTGCGCCAGGCTGGCTGAACTGACCGGCGTTGATGCCAGTGCAGTGCTGCCGTATTCCACCGGGGTGATCGGCGAGCCGCTGCCTGTCGAGAAGATCGAAGGCGCATTGCAAGCCGCGCTGGACGATTTGTCCGAGAACAACTGGGCCGAGGCTGCAACCGGCATCATGACCACCGACACCCTGCCAAAGGGTGCCAGCCGTCAGTTCGAGCATGAAGGCGTAACCATCACCGTGACCGGTATCAGCAAGGGTGCGGGCATGATTCGTCCAAATATGGCCACCATGCTGGGCTACATCGCCACCGACGCCAAAGTTGCCCGCGACGTGTTGCAAAACCTGCTGCTCGACGGTGCGAACAAGTCGTTCAACCGCATCACTATCGATGGCGATACTTCGACCAACGACTGCTGCATGCTGATTGCCACCGGCAAGGCTGCCCTGCCTGAAATTACAGAAGCCAGCGGCCCGCTGTTTGCCGCGTTGAAACGGGCGGTGCTGGAAGTCTGCATGGAGGTGGCGCAGGCCATCGTGCGTGACGGTGAGGGTGCGACCAAGTTTGTCACCGTTGAAGTAAATGGCGGCGCCAATCACCAGGAGTGCCTGGACGTGGGGTACACCGTTGCACACTCGCCGCTGATCAAGACCGCGCTGTTTGCCTCGGACCCGAACTGGGGCCGCATTCTGGCTGCAGTGGGCCGCGCAGGCGTGCCGGATCTGGACGTCAGCAAGATTGACGTATTCCTGGGTGAAGTGTGCATTGCCAGCGGCGGCGCCCGTTCGGCCACTTACACCGAAGAGCAGGGCTCGGCAGTGATGGCTCGCGAAGAAATCACCATCCGCATCGAATTGGGTCGTGGTACCTGCAGCGAGACTATCTGGACCACTGACCTGTCCCACGAATACGTGAAAATCAACGCCGAGTACCGTACCTAAGTCGTCTCGACATCACGGGGTTGTCAGCCGATCCTGCGCGGGCAGCACCGTGATGCCTTGAGGGCATCAGATTTACCCCCTAATTCTCAAGGTGTCTGTGTATGAGCTTCCACCTGATCATTGGCGACAAGTTGCACTCTTCGTGGTCCCTGCGTGGCGCGCTGGCGCTGGATCTGGCGGGTGCTGCCTACACCGAGACACTGATAAAACTGGGTCAGCCGGATACCCGGGCACTGATTCTGCAACACTCGGCAACGGGTAAAGTACCGTTGCTCAAGACCGAACATGGCACCATCGCTGACTCGCTGGCGATTGCCGAATATCTGAATGAGCGTTTCCCTGCGGCCCAGTTATGGCCTGCAGATATCAAGGCACGGGCCCAGGCCCGATCGGCTTGCGCGCAAATGCACAGCGGCTTTTTTGCGTTGCGGGGCAATCTGCCATTTGATTTGAGCCATGATCAGGCGCTGGTACCCATGCCGGCCGAGGCTCAGGCCGACATCGAGCGCATCATTGCCTTGTGGGCAGAGTGCCGTGCTGTGGCCAGCGAACGCGGGCCGTACCTGTTCGGGCGGTTGAGTGTGGCTGATGCGTTTTTCGCGCCGGTGGCTGTGCGCCTTCGCACTTATCGCGTGGAGCTGTCAGCAGAAGATCAAGCGTATATCGACGCCATTTATCAATGGCCTGCGTTCAAAGCCTGGCAACAGGCCGGATTAGAGGAAGTACAAGGGTGAAACGAGTTCATGTGGCTGCGGCCGTTATCCGAGGCACAGACGGCAGCATTCTGATCGCTCGTCGCGCTGACACTCAGCATCAGGGCGGTCTGTGGGAATTTCCCGGCGGCAAGGTCGAGGCCGGGGAATCGGTCGAAGCTGCACTGGCGCGCGAGCTGAAAGAAGAGTTGGGCATTACGGTCGAGGTGGCCCGGCCTCTGATCAAGGTTCAGCATGACTATCCGGATAAGCAGGTTCTGCTGGATGTATGGGAAGTTTCGGCGTTTTCCGGCGAACCTCATGGCGTAGAAGGTCAGCCACTGGCTTGGGTCAGTCAGCGCGAGTTGGTGGACTACAGGTTCCCTGACGCCAATCAGCCCATTGTGGGCGCTGCCCGCTTGCCCGATCAGTACCTGATTACGCCGGATGAACTGGAGACCCCTGAGCTGTTGCGCGGTATCCAGAAGGCGATTGCAGGCGGGATCAGGCTGATTTCGTTGCGTGCCCCCAATGGGTACGACCCCAAGTACCGCGACCTGGCGGTGGACGCGACCGGCTTGTGTGCCGGCAAGGCGCAGTTGATGCTCAAGGGGCCGTTGGAGTGGTTGGGGGATTTTCCTTCGGCCGGCTGGCATCTGACGGCCGCGCAATTGCGCAAGTACGCCGCCAAGGGTCGGCCATTGCCAAAAGACCGCTGGCTGGCTGCTTCATGCCATAACTCCGAGGAGCTGGCGCTGGCTGAACAGATGGATGTGGACTTCGTGACCCTGTCGCCGGTGCTGGCGACGCAGACCCACCCTGATGCACAGCCACTGGGCTGGGAGCAGGCGCAGCAATTGATCGCCAATTTCAGCAGGCCGGTATTTTTGCTGGGTGGGCTCGGCCCGGATGATCGCCAGCAGGCGTGGCAGATCGGTGCCCAGGGCGTGGCGGGTATTCGGGCGTTCTGGCCGCAGGTTTGATGTGATTCGGAGGCTGTTGCGGGTCCCGCGACGGCATGCACGTTCTGTTGGTTGTGGGAGCGAGCCTGCTCGCGAACGACCTTCGCGAGCAGGCTCGCTCCCACAGATTCAGTTTTTCCTGTAGTCGCTGACGAGTAGAGCGACTACAAATGAACGACATCAAGCCTTTGGTTTGGCTGCCGCCTGCCACAGGATCTCTGCAACCCCCTGGCGCTTGGCAATCAGGCGCGCGGCGACAAACAGCAAGTCAGACAAGCGATTGATATACGCCAGCCCCACACCTGCCAGTGGCTCCAATGCATTGAGCTGCTGGCAGCGGCGTTCGGCACTACGTGCCAGGCTGCGGCAAACATGGGCCTGGGCTATCAGGCTCGAGCCGCCGGGCAGAATGAAGTTCTCCAGTGGCCCCAGCTCCTCATTCCAGCGATCGATCGCAGTTTCAAGCCGTTCGATCTCGGCAGCGTTAAGTGCCTGATATTCCGGCATCGCCAACTCACCCCCCAGGTCAAACAAACGGTGCTGACACGGCTCAAGCACCTCGATCAGCTCGTTGAGCCCCGGCTGGCTGGCACTGTGCTCGATGAGCCCGGCCAGGAGCAGGCCGACCTGGCTGTTAAGCGTATCGACTTCGCCGATGGCTTCTATGCGCGGGTGATCCTTGGGCACACGGCGACCGTCGCCAAGCCCTGTTTCGCCCTTGTCGCCGGTGCGGGTATAAATTTTCGATAAGCGAAAGCCCATGGTTACATTTCCACGTTGGTTGGTTCGGGGGAGGCCGGCTGGTTGCCGGCCAAGGGCAGGCGCAGGGTAAAACAGGTGCCTTGGCCCTGGGTTGAGTGCACTTCCATTTGGCCCTTGTGGTTGTTGGTAATGATGAAGTACGACACGGACAGGCCAAGCCCTGTGCCCTGGCCAACTTCCTTGGTGGTGAAGAAGGGCTCGAAAATTCGTTTGCGCACCGCCTCGGGCATACCGGCACCGTTGTCTTCGACCTGTATTTCCGCCCAGGGCGGGTTGAGCCTGGTGCGCAGGGTTATGCGTCCCGGCTCGCTCTGATCGGCACGTTGATGAATGGCCTGGGCGGCGTTCTTCAGCAAATTGAGCAGCACCTGCTCCAGTTCGTTGGGGATGCCGGGCACCGGTCCCAGTTGCGGGTCGAACTGGCGAGTGATGGCTTGTCCCATAAAGTCAAAACCAATGGCCAGGTCGAAATCATTGCTGGCGATGTCCAGAGCCTGGTCAATCAGGGCCGACAGATCACAGGGGCTCATCTGCCGGTTGCTGCGGCGGCTGAAGCTGAGCATATGGGTGACAATTTTCGCCGCGCGTGCACCGGCCTGTTGAATGCCATCCAGTAGTTGCGGGATTTCCCGGGCCTGCAGGTAGTGGTTGACCACCTCCAGGTCGATGCCGGTCTGCTCGGCTTGTTCGATGTTCTTGGGCAACTCGCTCGACAGGCGCCTGCGAATGTTCTGTACGTTATGCAGGATCGCTCCCAGCGGATTGTTGATTTCGTGAGCCATGCCGGCAGCCAGCCCGCCTACGGAAAGCATTTTTTCCGATTGCACCATCATGTCTTCCAGCGACAGGCGCTGGGTGATGTCATCGATGCGGATCACCACGCCGCGTCCACCACCGCCCATCAGGGGGTAAAAGGTCAGGGCATAGTGGCGGGCTTCCTCGCCCTGATTCCAGGTGACGCGTTCAATTTTTGCGACCTGGTGGTGCTCAATGGTGTCTTTGAGTTGCGGCAGGAAGGGCTTGAGAGGTTCAAATGCCAGCTCGATGGGCTTGTTCAGGGCTTCATCCAGCTGCGTGCCGGAGAGGGCGCTGGCTTCCTGGTTCCATTGGGTGACATAGAGCTGTTCGTCCAGTGCAATCAGCGCCGAAGGCATGGAGTCGATGATGCAGTTGAGGTAGTTCTGAAAACCGGTAAGTTTTTTCTCGATTTTGCTGCGTACCTGGACTTCCAGTTCCAGCTTGCGATTGGTGTTGCGGGTTTCTTCGGCCAGCGACTGCGCTTGATCGTACGCCTGGCGGGCCTCGTCCCGTGCGCGTTTGAGCGCTTGATCGCGTACTTCAATGCGCGACAGCATGGTGTTGAATGCCTCAGCCAGGCTACCGATTTCGTCGTTGTTGCCGGGCGCCGCGCGCAATGCGTAGTTCTCCTCGCGAGTGACCTGGCGGGACAGTACTTCAAGGCGGTGAATAGGCTGGGTAATCAGGCGCTTGATCTGCCGCGCCACCACGAACCAGAGCAAAGCGCTGATGATCAGAATGCCCAGGCTGGCCGTTAGCGTGCCGGTATAGAACGCCATTGGCAGTTCGCTGCTGGCGATCAGCAACAAATGCCCGGGGGGCTGGTCGCCGTTATGCAGGCGGGTGATTTGATGGCTGCGCAGTTCGGTGAGGCTCCAGGCCTCAAGTTGACGATAGTGCTCCGGAAGTGGCAGGTGTTCGCCGTGTTGCAGTTGTCCCAGCAGGTTGCCCGCGCTGTCATAAATGGCGGCAGCACGCAGGGGGGCGTAGCTGCCGATCTCGTTGAGCAGGGCTTTGGCGCTTTGCGGCGAGTCCAGTGCGTGGGTGATCAGGTCGGGGTTTGCGGTCAGCTTGCCCAGGGTTTGCAGGGCTTGCGGAGCCGTGCTCTCGTGGGAGATCCAGTACGCGACGCTGATAAACGTCAAGTTGGCCACCAGCAATACGGTGGCCAGCAAGGCGAGCAGGGCGGTCAGCAGCTTCTGGCCTACCGGGAGGTTTTCAAGGCGCTGGCGCAAGGGCATGAGATGGCCATTTGATAAAAGAACAGAAGGGCAGGGTAGCGCGGCCCTCAGTTGCAGGGCAATCCGCGCTGGCGCAGGTGTTCGCTCAAGCGTTGGTGCAGACCCTGCAGACAGGGGGCGGCGAACGATCGGTTGCGGGCGGCAGTGCAAGCGTAGCCCAGCAAGTAACTGATTTCGGTGCGCCGGCCCTGGCTGACATCTTGGTGCATCGATGAATAATTGTTGGCTGTCGCCTGGATGACCCGGTGCACCTCGGTGGCCAGGTCGATGGCGGCTTCTGCCTGGCCGCAGTGTTCCAGCAAGGCGCTGAGTTCGGCGCACAGGGTGTTCACTTCGGCATCATGGGCTTGCAAGCCGCCGTTGCGGCAATCATGGAGCACCGTCAGTGGGTTAATCGCACAGTTTAGTGCCAGTTTGCGCCACAACCTGCTCAGAATATTCGGGCTCCATTCATTGGCAATGGCGCTGAGTTGAAGCTCTTCCAGCCATTGAGGGGCAGGGCCATGACGTGGGTCGCCCAGCCAGGTATGGCCACGCCCGGCAAACACTACGCGCCAGTCGCCATCGCGATAGGCGCCTTCAGTGCTGGAGGCGAAGATGCAACGCGCGTGGGGTACCTGCGCAGCGACGGCCTGCTGGCTGCCGAGGCCATTTTGCAACAGGATCAGTTCGGCACCCGGGCTCAGGCGCCCGGCGATTTGCTTGACCGCCTGCTCGGCGTCGTATGCCTTGCAGGTGACCAGCAAGCGCTGGATAGGCTCGTCGGTTTCAGGGGTTTGTGCGCTGATGGGCCAGTGTTGTGAATCTTCGCCTTCAATCAGGGTCAACTTTTGCACGGCTTTATAGGCTTGCAGGCGGTCGTCGTTGCGCAGAATGAGGGTGACGGGCAGGCCGGCGCGTGCCAGTCGTGTTGCCCACAGCATCCCCATGCTGCCTGCACCGAGAATGTGCCAGGTGGTGCTAGCCCGTGCCGGTGCGTTTGGGGGATTTTGTGGGATGGCCGAATCTGGCATGTGAGCTCGCAAGTGAATGAAGTCGAAGAACCGCTATAATGCCCGCGCATTTTAACTGTCAGGTCAGGCGTGCTCCATCTGTGTTGAGCGCGCCGTTTATTATTGGAGAAATTACATGCCGTCGTTCGACGTGGTATCCGAACTGGACAAGCACGAAGTCACCAACGCCGTCGAGAACGCCGTCAAGGAGCTGGACCGTCGTTATGACCTCAAGGGTAAAGGTACTTTCGAGTTCAAGGAAAAGGATTTGACGGTCAACTTGACCGCTGAAGCCGACTTCCAGCTCGAAGCCATGATCGAGATCCTCAAGCTGGCACTGGTCAAGCGCAAGATCGACGTTCAGTGCCTTGAGGTCAAGGACGCTTACGCTTCGGGCAAGTTGATGAAGCAGGAAGCGGTGCTCAAGGAAGGCATTGATAAAGAGCTGGCGAAAAAGATCGTCGCTCACGTCAAGGACGCCAAGCTCAAGGTTCAGGCCGCCATTCAGGGCGAGCAAGTGCGTATCACGGGTAAAAAACGTGATGACCTGCAAGAAGCCATCGCTGCGTTGCGTGCCAAGACGTTCGACATGCCGCTGCAGTTCAACAACTTCCGCGACTGATCACCACCCGGGGAACCTCTGGCGATCATTGACGTCCGATTTTCCTGGGCGCTGCAGAAACGATTGAGCTGCCAGGGTGGCTCGATCGTTTTGCTGAATAAATGACGCTGGCTGGTAATGGCGTGAGGAGATAAAAATGGATTTGAACACTGAAGTTGATCAATTGATCAAGGCCTCCCAGGCCTGGGTTCCGATGATCATGGAGTACGGCAGTCGCGTGCTGCTGGCACTGGTTACCCTGGCTGTCGGCTGGTGGCTGATTAACCGCCTGACGACCAAGATCGGTCAGTTGCTGGCGTTGAGAAAGGCGGATCTTGCGCTGCAGGGCTTTATCAGCAGCCTGGCCAATATCATTCTCAAGATATTGCTGATTGTCAGTGTTGCATCGATGATCGGTATTCAGACCACCTCGTTTGTGGCAGCCATCGGTGCGGCAGGTCTGGCCATTGGCCTGGCATTGCAGGGCAGCCTGGCCAACTTTGCAGGTGGGGTACTGATTCTGTTGTTCCGCCCGTTCAAGATCGGTGACTGGATCGAAGCTCAAGGTGTAAGCGGGACTGTCGACAGCATTCAGATTTTCCACACGGTGCTGCGTACCGGTGACAACAAAACCGTCATCGTGCCAAACGGTAACCTGTCCAACGGCATCATCACCAACTACAACCGTCAGCCGACGCGCAAGGTGGTGTTTGATGTGGGTGTGGACTACGAGGCGGACCTGCAGAAGGTGCGTGAAGTGTTGTTGGCGCTGGCCGATGACCCGCGCGTGCTGAAGCAGCCTGCTCCGGTCGTTGTGGTGACTGCCTTGGGCGACAGTGCTATCACCATGTCGCTGCGGGTTTGGGTCAACACCCCGGATTACTGGGATGTACTCTTTATGCTCAACGAGCATTCGCGTGACCGCTTGAAGGCTGAAGGTATTGATATTCCTTTTCCGCAGCGTGTAGTACGTGTGGTTCAGGAAGTGGCTGCGGAATAAGGCCGGGAACTGCACCTGATTATTGAGTCAGGTCTGGATAAACAATTAAAGGGGCTAAGGCCCCTTTAATTGTTTTTGTCGCTTGTGGTCGCCGCTGCGAATGCATGATCGGACATATATGTATAACTGATAATTAGTTGCATTCGGCTCTGTTAGTTAGCTTGCTATATAACTTGGTTTTATGTCGGCCAATAAAAAGCCACGCCCTGAGACAGGTGCGTGGCTTTCACTAAACAGTGTGTTTGCAACTAGAGCCCTTAGGCCTCGGTTACAAGATGTTCAGTGGGTACTCGGCAATGATACGTACGTCGTTGTTGTCTGTGCCGTTCACGCTGTTGTTGCCGTTGGTGCGGTAAACCGCGCTACGCAGACGCAAGGACAGGTCTTTGGCCGGGCCTTCCTGCAATACGTATTTGGTCTCGAAGTCGAACTCGTGCTCTTTGCCTTCGCCCGTGCTGGTGGAGATGTTGTCACCTTTCACGTAGCGAGCCATGAAGCTCAGGCCTGGCACGCCGTAGCTGGCCATGTTCAGGTCGTAGCGACCCTGCCAGGAGCGTTCGTCACGCTGGTTGAAGTCGGAATATTGCACGGAGTTGGCGAGGAAAATAGTACCGCCGCCGTCTACGCCGTAGTAGTAAGCGCTGTCACCGGTGGAGCGCTGGTGAGCGATGGTGAACTTGTGGGCGCCCAGGCTATAGGCGGCTGCCAGGCTCCAGATTTTGTTGTCAACGTCGCCGGCGCGTTCCTGACCCTGGCTCGAGGTTCTGTAGCCGTTGAAGTCGAAGTTCAGGGCTTGAGACTCTGCGATTGGCAGGGTGTAGTTCAGGTTGATGTACTGCTTCTTGAAGTAGTCATCAACATCGGATGCGGCAATGCCGCCGACGAAGTTGTCAGTGAACTGGTAGGTTGCGCCGGCAATATTGGCGGCGGTCAGGCCTGGCTCACCTTTGCCGTTGATGCTGTCACGGGCCATGCCAGTCTGGGAGCTCAGTGCGGTGAAGCGACCTGCGGTCAGCTCCAGGCCTTTGATTTCCTTGCTGGTGATCAGGGTGCCGGTAGCAACCTCAGGCAGCAGGCGGCTGTCGTCAGTGGAGAAAACCGGGCTGGCGACGAACTGGTTGCCGTATTTCAGCTCGGTGTCGGACAGGCGGAATTTGACCGCGCCGCCGATTTTCCCTTGGGTATCTTCAGGGGAGCCATCGCTTTTGCTGGCGAACAGGCCGTTGCCCTGGCGACCGGCACCGCCATCCAGGCGTGCAGTACCCATGGCGAAAGCATCAACACCGACACCAATGGTGCCTTGGGTGAAGCCGGACTGGTAGTTAAGCAGCTCGCTCAGGCCCCAATCTTCACGGTAGCCGCTTTTGAACGAACCATCGGCCTGCTGCTTGTTGCCAGCACCATTACGGAAGTCGCGGTTCATGTACAGCATGCGGGTTTTGGAAGTCAGCGTGCTGTCTTCAACGAAACCTTTTGCGTCGTCCTGGGACGAAGCCATTGCGAACTGAGTAGTGCCGGCTGAAACAGCCAGGGCGATCATGCTCCACTTCATCACGCGCATCGTGATTTGCTCCTTTGGTTTTTAGGAAGAGTACTGCCGTCCCACCTGAATTATTATCTGGGCGGCTCTTTCTTTTTGTGTCGGCGCAAACTTATATCACGCCGGCAATATTGGCGATACTTGCTCTCATAACCTTTCAGCTTCTTTACAGCCATGTCGCAAATGGCACCCCACATGTCGCAAGCGCGCCGCTTAGAGCCTTGTTTGAGCATCTATTCAGTACTGTTTCCAGTGTTGGGCATATGATTGATTTCATGTTGCCTACAATGAAAACTCAAAATTCCTACTGTTTAGCTATTGTTATTTATCGTCAGGTTGCTGTGCTCCTGCTCAGGCTTGGCGACTGTGTCAATGATCTATGCAACAAGCGTGCTCAAATTCCTGCCTGGCTGAAAAATAAATAATATTCTGCGTTTTTGAGCTATGAGGCCTGATCTTGCTTGGGTCAAACGGCGATAAAGCTGCCTTCAGGGTGTTGTTTTTTGTTGCAAGGAGTGGTGCCTGTCCCGGATTTACGCCTTAAGCGTTACCGGTTAACACCCGCTGGGGTGGCAGGTGACGTTTTGGCGCGCTTGAAACATGCGCTTTGTGCAGTTTTGGTGCATAAGTGTTCGAGCACTGTTGCTTGGGCGTGCAGCGCCGCATTTGCGGTGCGTGCAGGGCTGGAGGCGTGATGCCAGTCGCAATCAAGGGTATCCTTGATTCCTGTCGTCTGGCCTGCGGTGAGTGTCACCGGGTGCCGGGTTGTGCTGAAATGAACGGTCAAACAGGAGAGCTCCCAGTGTTCGCTTTGGATACACGTCTTCAAGAGGATACCTGGCTGATAGGGGACTTCCCCTTGTGCCGCTTGCTGCTTTCCAATGATTCGAATTACCCCTGGTTTATCCTGGTGCCGCGACGCGAGGGTATAACTGAACTGTTTCAATTGGATGACGCCGACCAACAGCGGATGTGGGCTGAGACCACGGCTTTGGCGCGGGTGCTGAAAGAGTCGTACGGTGCGGATAAAATCAATGTTGCCACCCTGGGTAATGTCGTCAGTCAGTTGCACATGCATGTGATTGTTCGTTACCGGGCTGATGTGGCATGGCCAGGGCCTGTCTGGGGCAAGCATCCTGCAAAACCCTATGCGCCGGCAGAGGTGCGTGCTGTCCGGGACAGGCTGGCATCGGCTCTTGATGCAAGTTTTACTATTTCGGAGGGTTGATCGTGACGCTTGAAGCGCGAGTGATGGACCTTGAAAGCCGCGTGGCTTTTCAGGATGACACCATTCAGGCATTGAATGATGTACTGGTGGCCCAGCAGAACACCGTGGATCGTCTGCAGATGCAGATGGCCGCCTTGCTCAAGCGCCAGGAGGAAATGGGCGGGCAGTTCGAGTCGTTTGAAGAAGAGGCTCCGCCACCGCACTATTGATTGTTTTGTGCAGGCATAAAAAAACCGCGATTCAGCCTGGCTGATCGCGGTTTTTTTTCAGGCTTGAATCAGCGGCGCGGCAATGCTGCGATCACGTCTTCGGCCTGCAGGCCCTTGTCGCGGTTCATGACCGAGAACTCGACACGTTGCCCTTCCACCAAAACACGGTGGCCCTCGCCACGAATGGCGCGGAAGTGTACAAAAATATCATCACCGGAATCTCGGGAGATAAAGCCGAAACCCTTTGAGGTGTTGAACCATTTGACAGTCCCTGTATCGCGGTTGGTCATGTCATAGCTTTGCGAGGACGACGAAGGTGACGATTTATAGAAGCTGACAGCAAGATGAAGCAGTACGGCAATAACAGCAGGTGTCAGGCCCAGGAGAACAGCGGGCTGATCACCAATCGGCAGCAGCAGGCCGAACAGGGTCAGGGTCTGCAGGACAACGGACAGTACCAGCAGCGCACTGACCAGATTCTGCAGTTGATGGCGCGGGCCTTTATTCCAGAATGGAATGACTGGGGCCAGTGTCAGGTTCAGCAGGCCAAAAAACGCCAGGTAAAGGGCATCAGGATGTTGTAGGTAAGGTAAAGCTTCAGATTGCAGGCTGGGAATAAAGGACAGCAGCAAAGCCGCTGCACCCGTTATCAGGTGGACGATTTTCAACATTTCAATGACTCACATTAAGATAGATCGCAAGGAAGAGCTGATTGCGCACGGTTCGCTTCAGAAAAAATGGAGGCGCTGGACACGTGAGTTCATCAGCCTATGCGCCCTCGCCGGAGGCGAAAATTGGGCAACACGCTGCCTATTTAACAGCAAAGCTTGGGTCTACTCAAATTAAGCGTATGGGTCTATCTGTGAGTGAGACTGTTCGATGAGGCCTAGGCAAAATCAGCTTATTACGAAAGCCTTGTCTTAGACGCATGTAGGCCTCTGGTCTGGGGGTTGGGGGGTGGTGTGATCTGATGGGGGTGCTGCCTGCTCCGTCCATGACCATATTCGCCGCACGTAGCGAGAGCGCTCCTACAGATTTGCGGGTTTGATCCGCTGGATAAGAATTTTTACATGTCGTTTTATGAGGCAAGTTCTTTGAAAAAAGAGTAATCAAATCCAATGATGCGCAATGGAGTGCTTTTGCGATGGGGCGATTGATGCGGCAAGAAAATGCCGGGTGCAGATCAATGCAGAGGGTCAGGATTGACCCTGCCATTCTGGACTTTGGCATCACGCTGGCCCGGCCATTATCACGTTCGGTACGGTTGAATGGCTTTGCCACCTGTTTGCGGCTTGAGGAAGTGTATTGGGAGGTGTTGTCCGATATATCACGTATCAACAAGTGTTCAATAAATACGCTGCTGTCCTATATCGACCTGGAGGTTCACTTGCGCCATGGCGGGGTGAAGAACTTCAGTGGGTTCATTCGGGTCGTCTGCGTCATGCACTTGTTGAAAATGGGTCGCGGCCTTCAGGAGGTAAAACAGCAGCAGGTGTTTGCGGGTTGAAGGCCGCAGCCGGCTGGAGGTGCATGCTCGACGGCTTGTAATCGCCCACTATTTATGATGCATTTAGGTGCTTCTGGCTGTTCATGCGGCTGCAATGGCTCGATTTACCAGATATAATCTCGCTCTTTGCTGTGCGGCCCTGCTTAAGGGTTGCCGCTAACGGATT
Source organism: Pseudomonas sp. FSL R10-0056 (assembly GCF_009600105.1). NCBI lineage: Bacteria > Pseudomonadati > Pseudomonadota > Gammaproteobacteria > Pseudomonadales > Pseudomonadaceae > Pseudomonas > Pseudomonas sp. FSL R10-0056. Next base: position 35,708 of record NZ_WIWL01000215.1, on the reverse strand, counting down.
GTCGAGACACGCCAATGCCCATGTACGATTACCAGTGCGCTTCCTGTGGTCATCAGCTGGAAGCCATTCAAAAGATCAGCGCTGCACCGCTGGTTGATTGTCCAGCCTGTCAGGCCCCCGAGCTGAAGAAAATGCTGTCCATGCCGGGTTTCCGCCTTAGCGGTACAGGCTGGTATGAAACAGACTTCAAGACAGGCTCGAAAAAGAATCTGGCAGGCGGCGATAAATCCGACTGAGGTCTAGCGAAAGCAGTCAGAACACAAGCGGGCTCTTGCAAGGTTACCAGCACCGACGGTGCGCAAGACCTCCACCGAATTTCGAATTACGAGAAGTGAAACCACTACCATGATGCGCAGCCATTATTGCGGCCAACTGAACGAAAGCCTGGACGGCCAGGAAATTACCCTTTGCGGATGGGTTCACCGTCGCCGTGACCACGGTGGGGTGATTTTCCTCGATATCCGTGATCGTGATGGTCTGGCCCAGGTGGTTTTCGACCCGGATCGCGCTGAGACCTTCGCCGCTGCCGACCGTGTGCGCAGCGAGTATGTTGTCAAGATCACCGGCAAGGTACGTCTGCGTCCTGCCGGTGCAGGCAATACCAACATGGCGTCGGGCATGATCGAAGTGCTGGGCTATGAGCTGGAAGTTCTGAACGAAGCAGAAACCCCGCCATTCCCGCTTAACGAATTCTCGGATGTCGGCGAAGAAACCCGTTTGCGCTACCGCTTTATCGACTTGCGTCGCCCGGAAATGCTCGAGAAGCTGCGCCTGCGTTCGCGCATGACTACCAGCATTCGTCGTTACCTGGACGAAAACGGCTTCTTGGACGTTGAAACACCGATCCTGACCCGTGCCACCCCGGAAGGCGCCCGTGACTATCTGGTGCCTAGCCGTACTCACGCCGGTTCGTTCTTTGCTTTGCCGCAATCGCCGCAACTGTTCAAGCAGTTGCTGATGGTGGCCGGTTTTGACCGTTACTACCAGATCGCCAAGTGCTTCCGCGACGAAGACCTGCGTGCCGACCGTCAGCCTGAGTTCACTCAGATCGACATCGAAACCAGCTTCCTCGATGAAAAAGACATCATGGGCCTTACCGAAGGCATGATCCGCAACCTGTTCAAGGAAGTGCTGGATCTGGAATTCGGCGAATTCCCGCACATGACCTTCGAAGAGGCCATGCGCCGCTACGGCTCCGACAAGCCCGATCTGCGTAACCCGCTGGAACTGGTTGACGTTGCCGATCAGCTCAAAGACGTGGATTTCAAGGTGTTCAGCGGCCCGGCCAACGACCCTAAATGCCGTATTGCGGCCCTGCGGGTTCCGGGTGCTGCAAGCATGCCGCGCAAGCAGATCGACGACTACACCAAGTTTGTCGGCATCTACGGTGCCAAAGGCCTGGCGTACATCAAGGTCAACGAGCGCGCCAAAGGCGTGGAAGGTCTGCAGTCGCCGATCGTTAAAAACATCCCTGAGGCCAACCTGAACGTGATCCTGGATCGCGTCGGTGCCGTCGATGGCGATATCGTGTTCTTCGGTGCCGACAAGGCCAAGATCGTCAGCGAGGCCCTGGGCGCGCTGCGTATCAAGGTGGGTAACGACCTGAACCTGCTGACCTGCGAGTGGGCCCCTATGTGGGTAGTCGACTTCCCGATGTTCGAAGAGAACGACGACGGCAGCTTCAGCGCCTTGCACCACCCGTTCACTGCACCGAAATGCTCGCCTGAAGAGCTGGAAGCCAACCCGGCAACCGCGATCTCCCGTGCCTACGATATGGTCTTGAACGGTACCGAGCTGGGTGGCGGTTCGATCCGTATCCATCGCAAGGAAATGCAGCAAGCGGTATTCCGCCTGCTGGGTATCGAAGAAGCCGAGCAGGAAGAGAAATTCGGCTTCCTGCTGGACGCCCTGAAGTACGGCGCGCCGCCCCATGGTGGCCTGGCCTTCGGTCTGGATCGTCTGGTCATGCTGATGACCGGTGCACAATCGATTCGTGAAGTGATTGCCTTCCCGAAAACCCAGAGTGCTGCCTGTGTCATGACACAAGCACCTGGCGTGGTTGACGCCAAAGCGTTGCGCGAGCTGCATATTCGTTTGCGCGAACAAGCCAAGGCAGAGTAAGTCTGACCTTCAAAGGCGCATCTTCGGGTGCGCCTTTGCATTTGGGGTCGAGAATTTTTATTGACAGGCCTTGGCCTGGCAAGGTTTTTAAAGGGATTCGGAGTGCGTTATGGCAGGTCATTCTAAGTGGGCGAACATCAAGCACCGCAAAGAGCGTCAGGATGCCAAAAAAGGCAAGATTTTCACCAAGTGGATCCGTGAACTGACCGTTGCTGCCCGTCAAGGTGGCGGCGATCCGAGTTCCAATCCGCGCCTGCGTCTGGCGCTGGACAAGGCCCTTGGGGCGAACATGAGTCGCGATATCATTGATCGCGCCGTGGCCCGTGGTGCCGGTGCGGCTGATACCGATGACATGGTCGAATTGAGCTACGAAGGCTATGGCCCGGGTGGCGTAGCCGTAATGGTCGAGTGCATGACCGACAACCGTAACCGTACTGCTGCGGCTGTACGCCATGCGTTCAGCAAGTGTGGCGGCAACCTGGGTACTGACGGTTCTGTTGCCTATCTGTTCGAGCGCAAGGGCCAGATCTCCTATGCAGCCGGCGTTGATGAGGATGCCTTGATGGAAGCCGCGATGGAGGCCGATGCCGACGACGTGGTGACCAACGAAGATGGCTCCATCGATGTGTTCACGTCGTTCTCCAGCTTCTATGCCGTGCGTAACGCCCTGGAAGCGGCAGGGTTCAAGCCGACGGATGCTGAAATCGTCATGTTGCCGACCACCAGTGCCGAGCTTGATCTGGAGGGCGCAGAAAAGGTTCTCAAGTTGATCGACATGCTTGAAGACCTGGATGACGTCCAAAACGTCTACTCCAATGCTGAAATCCCTGACGCCGTCCTGGAGCAGCTTGCCTGAGCGATTGCGTCAATCAAGAGGCCGGAGGTGCTCCGTCGCGACAATCGCGGCGCTGGGCACCTCCGGCTTCTGCCTTTAAGCTGTCCGGGTATGTGCCGGTGGGCATCACTTCATAAGCTGTAGGCGTTATGACTCTTATTCTTGGTATCGATCCGGGTTCGCGAATCACCGGTTATGGCGTCGTGCGAGACACTGGGCGTGGCTGTGTGTACGTGGCTTCGGGATGTATTCGTACGGGGAGCGGCGAACTGCATGAGCGGTTGCAGATCGTCTATCGTGGGGTGCGTGAGGTTATTCAGACGTACGGTCCTGTCACCATGGGCATCGAAAAGGTGTTTATGGCCCGCAATGCCGATTCGGCTCTCAAGCTGGGGCAGGCCAGGGGCGCGGCCATTGTTGCGGGAGCCGAAGAAAACCTGGAGATCGCCGAGTATTCGGCAACCCAGGTCAAGCAGGCGGTGGCGGGTACAGGTGGCGCCAATAAAGAACAGGTGATGATGATGGTCATGCACCTGCTCAAGCTGACCAGCAAGCCGCAAATCGATGCGTCGGATGCCCTTGCGATTGCCTTGTGCCATGCCCACACTCGCTCCAGCTTGCTGCCCCACGGGCTGGGTGCGGCCCGTAGCCGTGGCGGGCGTTTGCGGCTGTGAAACGCAATTTTTAACTGAATTGGGCTTCCTGACAGGGCTTCATCTGTAATGATGCGGCTCTGTCTTTGTATTTGTCAGCCATTGATCTGGCCAGTGAAAGGATCTGAAACGTGATTGGACGCTTGCGCGGCACTCTGGCTGAAAAACAGCCGCCGCACCTGATTCTCGATGTAAACGGCTTGGGTTATGAGCTGGAAGTACCGATGACCACGCTTTATCGATTACCGTCTGTCGGCGAGCCACTGACCCTGCATACCCATCTTGTGGTTCGCGAAGACGCCCAGTTGCTCTATGGTTTCATAGGCAAGCGCGAGCGTGACTTTTTTCGTGAGCTGATCCGGCTCAACGGCGTCGGCCCCAAGCTGGCGCTGGCGTTGATGTCCAGCCTGGAAGTCGATGAGCTTGTGCGCTGTGTGCAGGCTCAGGACACATCGGCCTTGACCAAGGTTCCGGGGGTGGGCAAAAAGACCGCGGAACGACTGCTGGTAGAGTTGAAGGATCGTTTCAAGGCGTGGGAGCAAGTACCCAGCATGTTCGCCCTGGTCCCTAATCAGCCGGATGCTCCGGTGCCGGTCGCCAGCGCTGAAAGTGATGCGGTGAGTGCCTTGATCTCCCTGGGCTATAAGCCTCAGGAAGCGAGCAAGGCGGTTTCTGCGATCAAGGATAAAACGTTGAGCAGTGAAGACATGATTCGCCGAGCCCTCAAGGGGATGATTTAAGTGATTGAAGCTGATCGACTGATTACAGCCTCAAGCGGGCGGGACCGGGAAGAAGTTCAGGATCGGGCGATTCGGCCTCTGAGCCTGGCCGACTATATTGGCCAGCCCACCGTTCGCGAGCAGATGGAGCTGTTTATCCAGGCTGCGCGCGGGCGTGCCGAATCGCTGGATCACACATTGATCTTTGGGCCGCCCGGGCTGGGCAAGACGACGCTGGCCAACATCATCGCCCAGGAAATGGGCGTATCGATCAAGAGCACTTCCGGGCCTGTTCTGGAGCGCCCGGGTGATCTGGCTGCGCTGCTGACCAACCTTGAGCCCCATGATGTGCTCTTTATCGATGAAATCCATCGCCTTTCACCCATTGTCGAGGAAGTGCTTTACCCGGCCATGGAGGACTTCCAGCTCGATATCATGATTGGCGAAGGGCCGGCTGCGCGTTCCATCAAACTCGATCTGCCGCCTTTTACCCTGGTGGGGGCGACCACGCGCGCCGGGATGCTGACCAATCCGTTGCGTGATCGTTTCGGGATTGTTCAGCGACTGGAGTTCTATAGTACTGACGACCTGGCGACGATTGTCAGTCGCTCGGCGGGTATCTTCGGTTTGCCGCTCGACCCTGAAGGTGCGTATGAAATTGCCCGGCGGGCTCGCGGGACACCGCGTATCGCCAACCGTTTGCTGCGTCGTGTGCGGGATTTTGCCGAGGTGCGTGCCAAGGGGCATATCACCAAGCCGGTCGCTGACCTGGCGTTGAACCTGCTGGACGTAGATGAGCATGGTTTTGATCATCAGGACCGGCGATTGCTGCTGACCATGATCGAGAAGTTCGATGGCGGGCCTGTGGGAGTCGATAGCCTTGCCGCAGCAATCAGCGAAGAGCGTCATACGATTGAAGACGTGCTGGAGCCGTATCTGATTCAGCAGGGGTACATCATGCGTACGCCGCGTGGTCGCGTTGTGACCCGGCATGCGTATTTGCACTTTGGTTTAAACATTCCGTCACGATTAGGCGATATGCCTGTGGTAGACGAATTTCTGAATGCTTTGGATGATTAATAAGCCGTTAGCGGTCGATTTTTTTAAGGTTTTTGCTGTCTCAAGGACTGGCGCTGAAAATCTTCGGTCATAAAGGCCAAGAAGCGTAAAAAACAGTGGTTTGGCGGATTGGCAACCTGAGGAGTAAGCACTAGAGTATGCGCGCGCAAAACAGGCTTGAGCCGTTCGCACATCGCTGTCGCGTTTATTACGAGGACACCGATGCGGGTGGCGTCGTGTATTACGTAAATTATCTAAAGTTTATGGAGCGGGCTCGAACCGAAAGGCTGCGGGAATTGGGGTTTGCCCAGTCCGCGCTGGCAGGCGAGAACCTGTTATTTGTCGTGCATTCCAGCGAGGCGCGCTACCACGCACCGGCGCGACTGGACGACGAACTGTTGGTAAGTGCGCAAGTGATGGAACTCAACCGTGCCAGCCTGCGTTTCAAGCAGCAGGTCTGGCGGGCTGCAGATGCAACGCTGCTCTGTGAAGGGCAGTTTTTGGTGGCCTGTGTGCGCGCCGATAGTTTTAAACCCCGAGCCATTCCCGAAGCTCTACGTACGGCCTTTGCCGACGTGAGCGGCGCGGGTAAACATTTAGAGCAGGAGATAAAGCGTGGAAGCTAACGTCGTCGACCATTCCTCCATGTGGAGCTTGGTCAGCAATGCCAGCATTGTTGTGCAGTTGGTAATGTTGACCCTGCTGGCCGCATCGGTTACCTCGTGGGTCATGATTTTTCAGCGCAGCACCATGTTGCGCGCCGGTCGACGTGCCCTTGAAAGCTTTGAAGAGCGTTTTTGGTCGGGTATCGACCTGTCGAAACTGTATCGTCAGGCAGGTAGCAATCCGGATCCGGACTCGGGCGTGGAACAAATCTTTCGTGCCGGTTTCAAAGAGTTCTCGCGTCTGCGTCAGCAGCCGGGCGTTGATCCTGAAGCGGTTATGGAAGGTGTGGCGCGTGCCATGCGCGTGGCCATCTCCCGTGAAGAAGAAAAGCTTGAACAAAGCTTGCCGTTCCTGGCCACCGTTGGTTCCGTAAGCCCGTATATCGGCCTGTTCGGTACCGTATGGGGCATCATGAACTCCTTCCGTGGCCTGGCCACTGCCCAGCAGGCAACACTGGCGACTGTAGCGCCAGGCATTGCCGAAGCACTGATCGCAACGGCCATCGGCTTGTTCGCGGCCATCCCGGCAGTTATTGCTTACAACCGTTTTGCTGCCCGTAGCGAAACGCTGATCGGCCGCTACTACACCTTCGCCGATGAATTCCAGGCGATCCTGCACCGCAAAGTGCACACCAGCGAAGAATAAGCAGGTAATTTCCAATGGCTTTAATCGCTCGAGCGCGTAAAAAGCGCAAGCCGGTCGCCGAGATGAACGTAGTGCCTTACATCGACGTGATGCTGGTGCTGCTGGTCATTTTCATGGTGACCGCACCGATGCTCAACCAGGGTGTGAAGGTTGATTTGCCCAAGGTCTCCAGCGAGGCTTTGCCGCAAGACAACAATACCCAGGTTCTGACCATTTCGATCAAGGCTGACAAGACCTACTTCTGGAACCTTGGCAGCGAAGTCGACACCGACAAGCAGATGGACAAGGCAATGACCTTGCCCCAGATGACTGACGCCGTGACCAAGATCATCCGCGCAGGCAATGAAGGCGGCAAGCACACCCAGGTGTTTATTCGCGGTGACAAGACCGTGGATTACGGGGCGGTAATGGGGGCTATGGGTGGTCTGCAGAAGGCCGGGGTCGGTAACGTTGGCTTGATAACCGAGGCTCCCTGATGCGCGAACAGCGGGAGCCGTCCGCCTCTGAAAACTATTTTTGGCCTGCAGTCTGGGCGGTAGGGTTGCACGTCCTGATTTTTGGCATGCTGTTTGTCAGCTTTGCCATGACTCCGGAACTGCCGCCTTCCAAACCGATTGTTCAGGCGACCTTGTACCAGCTCAAGTCCAAAAGTCAGGCGACCACCCAGACCAATCAAAAGATTGCGGGTGAGGCGAAGAAATCCGCCGCGCGCCAGACCGAAGTCGAGCAGATGGAACAAAAGAAGGTTGAGCAGGAAGCTGTAAAAGCTGCGGAACAAAAGAAAGAAGAGGCTGCCGAAAAAGCTGCAGAAGCCAAGAAGGCTGACGAAGCCAAAGCGAGCGAGGCCAAAAAGGCAGACGAGGCGAAGAAGGCTGATGAAGCCAAGAAAGCCGATGATGCCAAAAAGGCCACTGAAGCCAAAAAAGCCGAAGAGAAAAAACTGGCTGACATAGCCAAGAAAAAATCCGAGGAAGAGGCCAAGAAGGCTGCGGAAGAAGAGGCCAAGAAAAAGGCCGCGGAAGACGCCAAGAAAAAAGCGGCTGAAGATGCGAAGAAAAAAGCAGCTGAAGACGCCAAGAAAAAGGCCGTAGCAGACGAGGCGAAAAAGAAATCCGCCGAAGATGCGAAGAAAAAGGCCGCTGCCGATGCCGCCAAGAAAAAGGCCGTGGAAGCAGCTCGTAAATCGACCGAAGAGAAAAAGGCGCAAGCCTTGGCTGATTTGCTTTCCGATACGCCGCAACGCCAGCAGGCGCTGGCAGATGAGCAAGGTGATGAGGTCGCCGGCAGTTTCGATGACTTGATTCGTGCTCGTGCAGCAGAAGGGTGGGCCCGTCCGCCATCGGCGCGCAAAAACATGACAGTGGTGCTGCAGATCGGCATGTTGCCAGATGGTACGGTAACCTCTGTGACGGTTGCCAAATCCAGCGGTGACGGACCGTTCGACAGCTCCGCAGTGGCAGCGGTCAAGAATATTGGCCGTTTAACGGAAATGCAGGGTATGAAACCCAGCGATTTTAATCCTTATCGATCGTTCAAGATGACATTCACACCTGAGGATCTAGCCTTGTGATTAAACTTTTTCGAGGACTGCTGGTCGTCGTCTGCTGCCTGGCAGGGATGGCTGTAGCAGATGAAAAGAACATCCTGGTCACCAGTGGCAGCGATCGGGCAACGCCAATTGCCGTAGTCCCTTTTGGTTGGCAGGGCGGTACAGTGCTGCCGGACGACATGGCTGAAATTATCGGCAATGACCTGCGCAACTCGGGTTACTACGCGCCGATTCCAAAGCAGAACATGATCGGCTTGCCTACCCAGGCCAGCGAAGTCATTTTCCGCGACTGGAAAGCCCTGGGTGCCCAGTACGTAATGGTAGGCAATATCGTGCCGGCAGGCGGTCGCCTGCAGGTGCAATACGCCTTGTTCAACGTTGCAACCGAGCAGCCAGTACTGACTGGCAGTGTGTCGGGCACGGCTGAACAGCTGCGGGACATGGCGCATTACATCTCCGATCAGTCGTTTGAAAAACTGACCGGTATCAAAGGTGCATTCTCCACCCGTCTTCTTTACGTGACGGCCGAGCGTGCCAGTGCCACCAACACCCGTTACACCCTGCAACGTTCGGACTACGACGGTGCCCGTGCCGTGACCCTGCTGCAATCCCGTGAGCCGATCCTGTCGCCGCGTTTTGCGCCCGATGGCAAACGCATCGCTTATGTGTCGTTCGAGCAGAAACGTCCTCGCATCTTCGTGCAGAACATTGATACCGGCCGCCGTGAGCAAATCACCAATTTCGAAGGTCTGAACGGTGCGCCAGCATGGTCGCCGGACGGCTCGAAACTGGCGTTCGTATTGTCCAAGGACGGTAATGCCGAGATCTATGTGATGGATCTGGCTTCCCGAGGGTTGACTCGTGTTACCAACAACCCTGCAATTGATACAGAACCTTTCTGGGGTAAAGATGGTTCTACCATCTATTTCACCTCCGACCGTGGCGGCAAACCACAGATCTACAAGACCAACGTTGGCAGCGGTAACGCAGAGCGCGTGACCTTTATCGGCAACTACAACGCCAGTCCTAAGCTTTCGGCTGACGAAAAGACCCTGGTAATGATCCATCGTCAGGACGGCTTCACCAATTTCCGTGTTGCGGCGCAAGATTTGCAGCGTGGAAGCGTGAAAATCCTCACAGATACCAACCTTGATGAGTCTGCTACTGTTGCGCCCAACGGCACCATGGTAATCTACGCCACCCGCCAGCAGGGCCGGGGAGTCTTGATGCTCGTGTCCATTAATGGACGCGTAAGGCTCCCTCTTCCTACCGCTCAAGGCGAAGTCAGAGAACCTTCCTGGTCCCCTTACCTGAACTGACGTGGTGATAGCTTTACGTTGCACATAACACTTGGGGTTCATTAGGAGTTTTACGATGGAAATGCTGAAGTTTGGTAAATTTGCTGCGCTGGCACTGGCCATGGCTGTAGCTGTAGGTTGCTCGTCCAAAGGCGGCGACAATGCCGGTGAAGGCGCTGCTGTTGATCCAAACGCTGGTTACGGCGCAAACACTGGCGCTGTTGATGGTTCCCTGAGCGAAGAAGCTGCTCTGCGCGCTATCACTGTTTTCTACTTCGAATACGATTCTTCGGACCTGAAACCAGAAGCAATGCGCGCTCTGGACGTTCACGCCAAAGACCTGAAAGCTAACGGCGCTCGCGTTGTTCTGGAAGGTAACACTGACGCCCGTGGTACTCGTGAGTACAACATGGCACTGGGCGAGCGTCGTGCGAAAGCCGTTCAACGCTACCTGGTACTGCAAGGCGTTTCTCCAGCACAGCTGGAGCTGGTGTCCTACGGTAAAGAGCGTCCAATCGCTACTGGCAACGACGAACAGTCGTGGGCTCAAAACCGTCGCGTCGAACTGCGTAAGTAATTCGTCATGCGAACGTGCCGCCGTGCTGTAACTATTCTGACTCTCAGCCTCCTGCCGCTATCGGCATGGGCTGCGGTTCCTGTGGTCGATGACAACTCTGGCTATAGCAATAGCGGGGGGAGTTATCCGTCACCGGGTTATGGTGCGAGCGGCGCCTATGCCGGGGGAGGGGTTTCGACCCCTGTCTCGGCACAGGGCGAGCTGTTCAACCAGCTGCAACAAATGCAGGAACAGATTGCACGCCAACAGGGTGTGATTGAAGTTCTGCAGAACGACATTTCGCGCATGAAACAAGAAAGCCTGGAGCGATACCAGGAACTTGATCGGCGTATTGGTGCTGGCATTGCTCCTGCTGCCGCCCCTGATAATTCTTCTGCTGGTGGCGCTAATGCCGCCGGTAATACAGCAGCGCCTGCTTCCCAGGCCGCTGCCAGTGCCGAGCCTGGCGATCCGGCGAAAGAGAAGCTCTATTACGATGCTGCTTTCGACCTGATCAAAGCCAAGGATTTCGACAAGGCCAGCCAGGCATTTACTGCCTTTCTGCGCAAATACCCCAACAGTCAGTACGCGGGTAACGCCCAGTACTGGTTGGGAGAAGTGAACCTGGCCAAAGGTGATTTGCAAGCGGCAGGCCAGGCCTTTGCCAAGGTCAGCCAGTTGTACCCCAAGCATGCCAAAGTGCCGGACTCGCTCTACAAGCTTGCTGACGTAGAGCGCCGCCTGGGCCATACCGACAAGGTAAAAGGCATTCTGCAGCAGGTTGTGGCCCAGTATCCAGGCACTTCCGCTGCACAGTTGGCGCAACGCGACTTGCAGCGTATGTAAGCAATAACCGGCTTTAATCGAGAAACCCGCGCCTGTCGCGGGTTTTTTCGTTAGAATCCACGCCCTTTTATGAAATACGCTCTTCTGGATCCTGCGCGAGCAGATTTTTTGGAGTGCCTGACGGAGGCGGACAGCCTGTTTAGCTGTTACGCCCGTGGCGAATATGCAAGACACATTGAGAATTACCGAAGTTTTTTACTCGTTGCAGGGTGAAACGCGGACGGCTGGCCTGCCCACCGTTTTTGTGCGCCTGACTGGCTGCCCTTTGCGCTGCGGTTACTGTGACAGCGCTTATGCCTTCAGTGGCGGGACTGTGCGCCCTCTGGACGACATCCTTGAGCAGGTTGCCGGCTTTCGCCCGCGTTATGTGTGCGTGACAGGCGGCGAGCCGCTGGCCCAGCCCAATGCCATTCCTCTACTTAAGCAGCTCTGCGATGCGGGCTATGAAGTCTCGATCGAGACCAGTGGTGCGCTGGATATCTCGGCGGTAGATCCGCGCGTTAGTCGCGTGCTGGATTTGAAAACGCCGGGCTCCAAGGAGTCCCACCGCAACCTCTACGAAAACATCGCCCTGTTGACGCCCAACGACCAGGTCAAGTTTGTGATCTGCTCGCGGGAAGACTATGACTGGGCAGTGTCCAAGTTGATTGAATACGGGCTGGAGCGACGTGCAGGCGAAGTACTGTTTTCGCCGAGCCACCATGACCTGTCAGCCCGTGACCTGGCCGACTGGATCGTGGCGGATAACCTGCCAGTACGTTTGCAAATGCAGCTGCACAAATATCTGTGGAATGACGAGCCGGGGCGCTGAAATGACTGAACAAACTGTTGTCACTGAAAAACGGGCCGTGATCCTGCTGTCTGGCGGCCTTGACTCGGCAACCGTCGTGGCCATGGCTCGTGCCGAGGGCTACAGCTGCTACACCATGAGCTTTGACTACGGTCAGCGCCATCGTGCTGAACTGGACGCTGCTGCACGTGTTGCACGGGATCTGGGTGCTGTTGAGCATAAAGTTATCGGCCTGAACCTGGACGGCATGGGTGGCTCGGCATTGACCGACAGCTCCATAGATGTGCCCGAGGCCCCGAGTGAAGGCATTCCGGTTACTTATGTTCCGGCACGCAATACCGTGTTCCTGTCCTTGGCGCTGGGTTGGGCAGAAGTGCTGCAGGCGCGAGATATTTTTATCGGTGTCAATGCGGTGGACTACTCGGGTTACCCGGACTGCCGTCCAGAGTTTATCGAGGCCTTTGAGGTCATGGCCAACCTGGCGACCAAGGCCGGAGTAGAGGGGCAGGGCTTCAGTATCAAGGCGCCTCTGCAAAACCTGAGCAAGGCACAAATCGTACAGGCTGGTATAAAGCTGGGCGTGGACTATTCGCTGACAGTTTCCTGCTACCAGGCTGACAATCAAGGGCGTGCCTGTGGCAAATGCGACAGTTGCCGTTTGCGTGCAGAAGGCTTTGCAGCTGCCGGAATTAGCGACCCAACCCGTTATTTTTGAATTATTTCCGATTTATTTCTGAGCGGGTATTGAATTCTCGTTAGAAATCAGTATTATACGCCCCACAACGAAGCGGGTCGTTAGCTCAGTTGGTAGAGCAGTTGGCTTTTAACCAATTGGTCGTAGGTTCGAATCCCACACGACCCACCATATCGCTACACCAAAACAGCCGGTCTAGTCCTCAGGATTAACCGGCTTTTTTGTGTCTGGGATTTGGTAGGGCGGGGGCTGGAAGGTGTACAAAGCACAACACACACTTTGCAGACATGCAGCCGTCTGAGTCGAACACTAATTTCGACTTCAGGTGATGTCAATATGGAGCGGTCGAGTTATTGGCTGTTTTTAGCGATTTAAGCAATGTCTGTCGGAAGGTGGATTTTGCTGTTGCAGGAACATTCTTTTTGCTCTGCAAAGCGTTTCAGATGATTGCTACCTTGAGCTTACAAGCCTGCTCGGATCTCTCCGGGGTTTGTTGCCTTCAGTGCGATTGCTACGATCCTGGTTCCGCATTTCCTAGCCCCAATTGTGGATCTTCATGCCACCGACCTGACTGATCATCAAGGTGAGCAGCAGAGAGGGCTCCGTACCTTCATCCATGGCGGCTGGTGGAAGCCCCAGTTCTTGCCACCATGTGCCAGGTCCATCCCATGTGAGCTCATGACTGAGCCCCGTACCCACCGGAAGAATTGCCTGTTCAAGTGTGTAGCGCTCGGAAGCCAGGCTGGTGACCTGAGTCAGCAGCTTTGATGTCGATGAGGGTTCGGCTGGGAATAGCGGCGGCGGAGACGCTGCTTCGATCTTTTGTATCTTCTCGACCTGCGTGATCGCGGTTACCGTGGCTTCACATGGTGGTGGGCAGTCCTGAGAGGGTTCTATCTCGGCAACCGCTGCAGGCAATTCCACCAAAGCGGCCATAGGCCTCTGTTCGTCCACACGGCGCTCGAGAGCGACCGCCCCCTGAATCAGGCTGCGTTCGTGCAGCACGGTTCTCATATGATCGTAATCGGTCTCAATGTAGGACAGGGTCGTAGCAATATTCGAATGATTGAGCAGGCTTTTGGTCAGGTGGATATTTCGTTCCGGTTGGCGCATCAGATCTGTAGCCAGCGTATGCCTGAATCGGTGAGGGGTCATTCGAACGCCCATTTTTTCAATAAGCTTGCGATACATTCCTTCGACCTGGTCAATATTCATGACCTTGGATCGGTAGTGGCTGGAAAACCTGTTGACGTTGAAAATCTGGTCATTCGGTCCGAAACCAATTTCATCGGCGGCATCTAGCAGCCTGCGAATATGGGGCTCCAGGCCAACTGGAATGGGTATGAAAAATTCACGGTGGGTTTTTTCTGTATCAGCCTGTACTTGAATCAGGCGATTGCCCCAATCGATGTCCCGGTACCGCAAATTCAGTAGCGCATTGATACGAATCCCCGAGTAATAAAACATCTCGTACACGGTGAGCCAGAACCAGGCGGGCGTTATTTTGCTGCGTTCATTTGTGCTGTGCTCTTCGATCACCAGTGACTTTAGCCATTCGCGCGCAGTTCGTATCGCGTTACGGTCAATCGTTTTACTGGCTCTTCTCGGTGGGTTGACCGTGGTTTTCTTGAACGGATTGATTGCGCAATGAGTCAATGTGCCTTGTTCAATGGCATATCCCCATATGCTGCGCAGGTGGTTTGAATAGGTGTTCCAGCTTTGTTTGGTGAGTCCTTCTGCCAGTACTTTTCTGCGCCATCCCAATATTGAGCGGTGGTCAATATTTTTGACGGATACGCTGTGGCCAAAATGCCTGAGTAGCGCGCGAGTCGAGGCCAGGTAGATCTTTCCGCTGGCTTCTCGAAGGTCATGGGTAAAAATGTAGTCCTGTGTCAATTCCAGCGGGGTGTTCATTTGGAACCCTCGGCTGATTCGACGACAAGACTCAGGCTCACATTGTCGAATGGGACTTCATTGAACACAGTCAGTGGGTCTTGCAGCAGGTAGCCGCGTAGCTTTTTCGTGCTGCGTGGCCCAACCACATTACATGTCCAGATGTTGAGGCTCTTTGCTGTTTTGCGATGCAGTTTAAGTTTCTCAAAGCTGCGCTGTACCAGTTGCCATGCATTCAACTCCTGGGCTTTCGCCTGGGCTTCAAGGGCAGGAAACTCCAGTACAAACCTTTTGAAAATTCCGGGTGTCACCAGCATTGCAGTCCCCGCTACGGTATGCACCAGTGCTTTGGTGTCATTGATGATGATTCGTCGGGCAGCGATCCCCTCCTTGAGCCAATCAACAAACCCCTGGCCCAGTTCGGTTTTCTGACGGGGAGTTTCGGCTAGGGTTTCAGAGAGCGGCTCATTTCCAGCATTCGCATGCGTGGGTTCTGGTTCGATGGGGCTGGTTACCGGATGTGAATCCAGCGGCGTTTTGATGTCGTCTAGTAGAGCCATCAATGCTTCAACCTCGGCCGGGTCGCTGGCGGTTGGGGGGAGGTGCTCGAACGGAACATTTACAGTTGCTACAAATGGGGTTGCTGATACGAAAGGGGGGCTTTGTTGCGAGCTCGGAGGGAGGCTCTGGGCATCGCTCTGGGTGTCATCAGCGGAGGTACCTGATTCGACCTGTACCGTTCCCGAATAAGCAGCGGGACGATCGTTCGCGTCGGTCCAGATCAGGGCAGGAGAGAGCCTGAGCAACGTAAAGGTATTCCGCCAGCCGCGGCCGTTATCGATCGTTGCCTTCCAGATCGCCTTGTCCTGGGCATTGGTCTGAATAACACCCTGATCTTGCAGCATGTTGAAGAAGGTCGCATTGGAGCTGGGTATGCCTTCGACGCCCTGAGTCAACAAGTAGGCTCGAAGCTGATCTGCAATGGGTTTGCTGACGAGCCAGAGTGCATCGTGTGTCAGCCACCCATCTGCCGGCCCATCTGCTTGATTCAGTCTGAGAGTGTCGCGAACCAGGTAGCGCAAACCATCAGCCAGTTGTCGCTGCAAAGACTGCTTGGGCGCAGACAATGCACGTAACGGATTGCCGCCCAACGCTTGGGCGACAGATGCCTGGTCTGCCTTGACGACAATTTCACCGAGAATTCCGGCGTGCTCGTAATGGCCAGCCAGAATAAAGATCAACTGCGCCCACAGCTCAGAAAAGCCAATAAGCCAATCCAGAATATCCGGGGTCAGTACCTGCGTATAAATCAGCGCTGCAGCTGCACCATGAAGCTGGTAATTGCGCCCGTCCACATAGCGGAAGCGATAGGCGCGCTTGATGGGCCCGTGCCAAGGGTGCCAGATTTGCCCATCTTCCAGCTCGATGTGTACATCGACGATAATTTTGCCTAGATCATGTATCAGCGCGGCATAAGCTGCCGCTGCAGTCCAGGCCTCGGCTTGAGCCGATTGCGATTCTGGAGGCGCGCCGATGGGAAGCAGATAGGTCTGGCGGATTTTCAAGGCGTAGGCGACGATTTCCAGGCCATGATCCAGCATCCCGCCAAGGTGTGCATGGTGGTGGTTCTGTGAGGCTGGGAGGAGCTGAACCAGTTCGGCGTAGCGAGCTATTGGGTGGCGGTACAAGCGCTCAAATTGCGCACGGGATAATGATGCCCGTTGCCAGATGTGCTCCAGCATTTTTTGCCGTCGCGGTGTGTCCAGAAGCGTTTGGCCGCAAGCAGGTTGTAAAAAACCGTTTGGGGGCGGTGCTTGGTCAGGAAGTGTTTTGCTACGGCGAAATAAACTAAGCATGGCCAGCTCCACATAAGAATCATGGGGCGGGCTTTTCCTCTATCAGATGGGGTCCATTCAACGGGAAAATAACACCCGCTGCTCATCCTATTTAAAAAGGCAATATGCCATCACGTCCATGAAGTCGGAGTGATTTTGGGGCCTATAAAAAGGCTTGGAAATCGGATGGGTCTCTTAGCCATGTAGGTGCCGTCGTTTATTCGTTGTCTGTCGGTTGTGTGCGTGACGGCTGAATGGTCGGTAGTTGGTGACAGTGATGGCCTAAGCTATTGCAGGGACAGGCCTTTTGCGCAGCAAGCCCTTTCGGATGGGGCTTTTACCCTTGGGCTCCCTTCCATTATCCTTTAAACCATTTTGGCTTCTGTTTTTGAGCTCTGTTGTAAATACCCGGTAAAGTTATATCCAGACACACAACACTTTAAAGGTGCTAGTCGCGTTGTGGGGCGGGCGCACACTTATGCGGCAGCAGTTCGGTTATGCTGTGATGATCTTTTATCAGGTTCGTTTTGATGGACATCGTTCACTCGATGCAGGTTTTCGTTAGCGTCATCGAAACCGGCAGTTTTACCAAAGCAGCGCAAGCCTTGCACCTTCACCGACCTGCTGTCTCCAAAACGATTCAGAATTTGGAGCAGCAACTGGGAGGGCGTTTGCTTAACCGAACAACCCGCCAGGTAAGCTTCACTCCTGAGGGGGAGGCGTTCTACAAGCGGTGCAAGGCTATTTTGGGTGAGGTCGATGAGGTCATGGCATCATTCGGTAACCGTCCGGCACTGCTCGCCGGGAAGTTGCGAATTGATATGCCTGTAGCCCTTGGGAAGCTGCTTATCATCCCGTCCCTTATGGACTTCCAAAGTCGGTATCCACATATTGAGTTGACCCTCGGCGCGAGCGACAAGCCTGTCGACCTGATCGGAGAGGGCGTGGATTGTGTTGTGCGGTTAGGGGCTCTCGAAGACTCAAGCATGGTCGCAACTGGCATCGGCTACCTACCGATGGTGACATGTGCTGCGCCTGCCTACCTTGATCGTTATGGTGAACCTCGCACATTAGACGATCTGGCCAGCCATCGAGCAGTTAATTATTTCTCTGGTACCAATCCACGGCCAATCGAATGGTTCTTCGCCTTGGACGAGCAGGTGACGAGTATGCGCCTAAAGTCGGGAATTAACGTGAACGATACTGAAGCGTTTGTTGCGTCGGCGTTATCCGGGTTTGGATTGCTCCAAGCGCTTGAGCTGACGGTTCGCAATCACCTGAAAGACGGTTCGCTTGTCAGAGTGCTAGACGGTTACCCCGTGCCCTCCAAGCGAATCTCCGTTCTCTATCCACACCGCGATTTATTACCGCCAAAGGTCGAAGCCTTCGTACATTGGTTAAAGGCATTGATGGCAACTCATGATCTGACTTAGACCGGATTGTTATTTTTAGGATAACAGTCTGTGTCTTAGGCCGGTCTTCTGGGCGACAAAAGAACGGATTACCTTTGACGTTTTCCAGATATCGGGAGTTGAGCAATGTCAAAAGTCGTCCGTTTCCACCGCGTGGGTGGCCCAGAAGTGCTTCAGATCGATGACGTCGATGTTCGCGCTCCAGGCATTGGAGAGGTCCGGATCAAGGTGAAAGCTTTGGGGTTGAACCGTGCCGAGGCAATGTATCGTTCAGGCCAGTACACCTTCATTCCTGAAATGCCGGCCATATTGGGTTATGAAGCTGCTGGCACCATCGAAAGCATCGGGGAGGGTGTTACCGAGTTCGCCATTGGCGATGAAGTTAACGTCATTCCTGCGTTTTCCTTCGCTGATTATGGAATGTACGGCGAGTTAGTCATCGCTCCACTACACGCCATTGTGAAGCAGCCGGCTGGCATGACGGCAGTCGAGGGAGCAGCCACTTGGATGCAGTTTGTTACAGCGTACGGAGCCCTGATCGACATTGGGGGTCTTAAAAAAGGCGAGACTGTATTGATCCGCGCAGCCTCCAGTAGTGTCGGTTTAGCCGCCATTCAGATCGCAAATTTGCTAGGGGCAGTGCCTGTGGCACTTACCCGCACAAGTGAAAAACGGCAAGCTCTCCTGGATGCTGGTGCTGCTCATGTGATCGCGACTAAAGAACAGAATCTCGTTACTGAGGTCAACCGCATTACCGGCAGTAAAGGTGCTCGTATGGCATTTGACCCGGTCGGGGGAGTCGAGGTTGCGAGCATCCTCCATTCATTATCCCCCCTGGGTATCTTCTTCCAGTACGGCGCACTAGACACCAGTGAAATGCGTATTCCGGTAATGGAAGTACTGGGTAAGAACCTGACTATTCGCGGGTATCAGTTGTTTGAGGTCACTCAAGACGCAGAGCGTCTGAGCCGAGCCAAAACCTTCATCATCAAAGGGCTTGAGAGCGGTGGGCTGTATCCATTGATTGCAAAAAAGTACCCGTTCGAAAGGATTGTTGAGGCTCATCAATACATGGAGTCCAACGCACAAATCGGCAAAATCGTTATCGAAATCTGACTCTACCAAACAGTTGAAGCGTAATCATCCGTCCAACACCTGCGCCTGAGATCCATCGAAACTGTCCAGGAGAGTGCCATCATGTCTGATCTGACGCCGAAAGGTTTATGTCCAAATTTTTGGGTCAGATCTGGCTTTACGCAGGGCTTTATTGGCATCTGAATCGATTTGCATAGAAATTACTCTTGGCGTATAGGTAACTTCAGGTCGCCCTCAGCACGGGCTACAAAGGAGAATTGCCATGACTGCGCAGACTACCCAGAAGCTTGCAGGCCTCTTGGGCTATAGCTTGGGTCGATGTGTGCGTTTTTTCTTTCAGGATCAGAATTCAGCACTACGATGGGTCAAGCGTTGTGCTTTCTTCATCCTGGTCGCTGTGTTGGTGGCTCAAACTGTAACTTGGTTTGTGAGTGTTTTTTTGTCGGTCGCTTGCTTTGGGCTGATCATTTGGGCACTACCTAAAATGGACGTGGCTCCTGGTGCGGCGCCTTCCGACTCCCCACATCTAGGTGAGGAATACCATTCCAACCATGAGCAAGATGATGCTATATGGCGTGATGGTCCAGAGGGCTGGGGGTACTACCGTGCAGATGATGTGCGTACCGATTTTTAGGCTTTGCCGCCAACTGATCCGATAGCCTGTTTCCCAACCCCGGCGCCACTTGCGCCTGCCTTATCTACGGGTTGCGATCCTCGTGTTAACCCCTCAATAACACCGCTGACTTGCATACCAGCCCATGCAAGTGTCGCCATCCAGAAAAGCGGCAAGATGATAAACATTGCCCCCATCACGAAATTCAGGATGGCGTCTTGAGTGGCGGTATTCAGCCCCATTACCGGATCAAAGCTCAGATGTGGCGACCCAGAGCCATAAAGCGCATCCAAAATGCTGCTATCGACCCATCGTGCGAGCTGAAACCAGAAGTCGATAAAGATCAGCGCAAAGAAAACCACGGACATCGTCATGGCCACTTTTAGCTGATAGGCGCCGACAACCAGCACCAGTGGAATGCAAATCACCATGGCCATCTTCAAAAATGCCATAACCATGGGTAACGCCTGGCGAACCATATCCATTGCAGGGAAGTAGCCCAAAGAGCCAATCGCAACCCCGAATGTGCCGGTTGCCCGGGCCAGTCCATTCCAAACCGTTCCGCCGATCTGCCCGCCGTAGTCTGTGTACACATCGCCTTGCACTTGATTTGAAGGGGAGACTAATTGTCGAACGAGGGATTCGTTGATCTGATCTGAAGACAGCCACTTGGCCCATCCCAAGAATCGAGTCAGAACATCGGGGTCGACCTGCTTCTGCAGACGCTCACTCAGTCCTGTACCGCCGTCGATCCACCATTGTTTGCATGTCGGATACCCGCCACCACCCGTGACCATGGGTAAGCCAACGTCGCGTGCCGGGTTATAGGGCCACAAGGCTCTGGGGGTTCTGGAATAGTCGGTGTCGTAATAGCCTGCTGTATTGAGCAGGTAGCGCGATCCAATCCAGCTCAGGTCAGAGAGGGCATCTGTTTTGTTGTTTACAGCCACCACGTCAGGACTGCGCATAAACAACCGCGCGCGCGAAGGTCCGTAGCAGTCGTGAGTAAAGTCAGCCACTTCCTGGGCCAGTAATGGGTTGTTAACCCGCGTCTGATTGATCGCCATTCGCATCTGCCGCAGGTCGGTTCCACACGGGATTGCAGCCACAGAACCACTAGTCACGGCCTTGGACAGTGCATGCATAAAGGCCCACCACACTGGCATATGAGCGCTTTTGCCAGCCAGTGAACTGAATGAGGTGTTCCAGCCAGTATCTCCTGGGGCAGGCAGGCTGTATTGGCACTGCTGAGCTCTGCTTTGGTCAAACGCCAGGGTATCGAAGCTCACATTGACTGCCGGCACGCCACATAGCGCCACGACCACATAACCGATATAGATGCTGGTCTCGATCCGTGCCAGCGAGAGCACGCCCTTGTTGCCCTCGTCAGCACCTTCTCCGCGTACCTTCACCCATTCGCGAACAACGATGATGCAGAAGGGCAGGGCAAACAACCCGCTATCCTGGATCATCGCCCAAATTCCGTTGTTGATTAGCCAGCCGACCAGGGTCAGGTAGTACTCGAGGTAATCATTGGTGTAGAGGGTCACTGCGCACCTCCGTTCTGAAACAGTACTTTGCTCAGCTCAATCAGCAGTACCAAAAAGACGAACAATATTTCTATTTTCAACAAGCGGCCGCGACTGTACAGGCGCTGTAGTTTGCACAGACGAGCCTTGAGCTTTAGCCAGCCCACAGTCAGTACGGCGTAGAGCAGCAAACGCCAAGCGAGGAGCGGCCAGTAATAATCTGCCCGCCATTGTTGCCACTGCTGGACGCTGTCGAACAGGCGCAGCAAGGCGGCACTCATCGACACTGCGAGGACGAAGACAGCGAGAAAAACGCCAAGCCCGATGAGGATGCGGTGCCCGATTCGCCGGTTCATGGTCTATGCCTCACGGGTTGCTTTTGGCTGGCGACTGCAACTGGTTCAGGCGGCCAGTCTCAGGGTCTCCCTGAAACACCCCGCGAGAGTTTTCAGCCCGGGCTTTACTGCGCTCAATGATGGCCATGGGCGAGTTCTTCGCGAGTTGCTGGCGCATGTCCAACTCGATCTTGAGGTTGCCAATTTCCTGCTGCAGCGACGAACTCTGCAAATTGACGGCCTGCAGGGCCAGATCATTGGCCGCTACATTGGGTTCGCGGCTGCCAGCCAGTAGCGTGCGTTGCAAAATTAACGCCTTCTCCAGCACATCGGATAAAGCGACTTCCGAGGCCAATCGACGGGCAAGCACATCCTGATCACGTTCATCTTTCAGTGCCGCCACCACGCCCCGCGTGATCGGCAATGAATGGCTACTGGCAGCATTTAGATTGTCCACTGACAACGCTTTGCTGCCTGTCAGCAGCTCTTGCAGGGCCTTTAACTTGATATCGTAGGTTTCCTGGATAAGAGGTGTCAGGCCCACGCCTGCGGCAGTGACCGTTTTTGGACAGTTGTCACAGGTCTGTTGCTGCTGCTCCCCCAATACACGGTTGGCGAAAGTGCTGGCTTCCTGAGGGGAAGACCAAACATTGCACACCAGTCCATTGCCGCATATGTCCTTGTTGATCGAGGATGAGTCATTGGCTGCGCGTTTGTTCAGCAGGTTGTACCCGGCCCTGGTGACATCCCCCACGATGCGAATCGGCTTTTGCCCGGAGCCTCCTGCGCGATCACCATCGACCCAGGTCACGCCATCATTACCGCCTTTCTTTTCGACTTGTTCGACTGCAGATACGGCGTCCGTATTGGACTGCAAGGTCTTGCTCATAGCCTGGCCTTCGGCAAGCTTGCCCCAGCCCATTTGGTTGCCTGCGATATCGGCCATCCTGTCGCCGATGGCGCGGCAGGTACTTTTGGAGCGGTCAAAATCCAGCCGGGCCTGCAGAATGCCATTGGTAATCAAGTTGTAGAGGGCCGGGTTGGTACGTTGAAGGATCAAGGCGGGCAGTGAGGCCACCGCACCAGTGGCGTTCTGCACTACTGAAGTCATGATGTTTTGGAAACCAGCGGTTGCCCCGTTCAACTGATTTTCCAGCGTGTTACTTAGGCTCATGTTTCCGCAGACCAGATTGCTGTTCCAGCCGCCGCCCACTGCGATGCTGTCCATATTCCCGGCACTGCCCATCGTCACCGCGCTGCCGCCGCCGATGCTGTAAAGCACATCGTCACCGATGACACTGCCGGAGGAAGAGGCGCCTATCGGGTCGGCTGCAAAAACCGCCGAACTTGCGAGAGTCCACAGCAGCCCAAGCCCACTGAAAACTAGCGTTAGCTTGCTCATTGTTGGTAGTCCGTACTGCCGAGAAAAGTTTGACCGCGCCGCTGGCAGCACGAATAAGGCCGCCACAGTGCCCAGGTATAGCCACCGTCTTCTGCCTGGATCTGAACGTCACTATTGGGAAAAACAGCGCAGGACTGGCTTGTGCGTGGTCTCAGTTCTTGCCATTTACCGGTCTTGGCGTCGCCCTCGACAAGCGCACCAGCTGGCCAATACCCATCCTTGGCCTTGGCCAGCATGGGTAAGTAAACGTGGAATTGGCCGGAGCGCGTGGTGATATCACCCGCCCGCTGGGCGATCACAGCCCCCGTTTTGTAGTCATCCGACTGATGTAGAAAGCCACTGCGAGGATAAACGTTACCCCATAGTTCCGCGGTGGCCATGCTGCCGACTTCACGCCGACCGGGGATCAATGCTTCGGGGTAGATCGATTCGGGGATGCCGTATCGCCAGGCAATCGGATCAAGCGTGCTGACGAAGTAGGGCACCAGAGGCAACGTCGCCCCCTGGCAGGCATACCCCGAAGCACTGGCAAACTGACTGAACGTCGCACCGCCGGGATGCCCGATCACATCCGCTTCCTTGAACTTCAGCGCTGCGTTTTCGCCGATATGGTTGGTGGTCGCGTCATTACCCGCTTGAGACAGCGGAGTAGGCGTGCCGAGCACCGTCAGCTCGGCCCACGGATTCGCCCCTGTATTAGAGTACGCCGACACCACCGCATCCGGTACGTAATGGCGCACCTTGGTGGAAGTCTTCACCTTGCAGCCGAACGTCGTACACAACAGCCAGTAGCAGATTCCGACCACTTTGTACTCAAGGCACTGTGGCGAGAGCGAAGAGGCAACAATGGTGGCCGAGTTGATTGATGCGGATGCGCTGAAGGGCAGGTTGCAGATAAGGGCCAGCGAGACCGGGCGCAGCAGGTGGCGATTCATTGCGGCTGGCTCCTGGCGCGGTTGATCAGATCCAGGGCCTTGGCCACATCCGGTTCGCCATAGACCACATAACGTCGATCAACGACCACGGCCGGGATCTTCTCAATACCCAGGCTCCAAGCGTCAGTTAAATCTTGTTGGGCTTTGGCGAGGTCGGATTGCAGGCGTTTGCCGGAGGGGCTGTTCAAGCGGTTCTGGATGATAGCCGCAGCTTGTTGCGGATCTGAGGGGAGGGCGCGGGATAGTTCGGTTTCGAGGTGTTGCTGTTGGTCGATATGACTGATGAGGGTTTCATCAGTCGCTATTACAGGGCGTACTTTATCGGTGAAAACCTTGGTGTCAGCTTGGGTGATGCCTGGGCTGGACACTAGGACAAGGGCGATCATCAAAGGAAGTGATTGATTGGGACGTTCCTGTAGTGAATACATAATGCTACGCCTGAGGTGGGTTTTGGTACAAGAAACAGGAAAGTAATAACGGACGCAGCAAGAAATTATTTTTTGGTGAGTTGTTTATTTATTACTGAGGTTGGGCCTATGCGATCCGGATCGATCGAGGGCTTCCGTAGCAACAGCCAATTATCGATCCGCGTAAAATTCTATAAATACCAGGAGCGTAACCACATTTTGTTGGTACGGTATTTTTCTCAGTGGGTGTGCTTGCAGCGAAGGCGTGTTGCAAAATGTGTTCGAGTTGTGAACGAATTCACTCATCTGCACAGCATCAGATTGCTCAAGATGGTCGTTATAGTGCTAGTAGGTATGTAACAAGCTTGGAGGTTTTGGCATGAGGGGTTGATTGGTGTTGGTGTTGTTCGGATTGAAAGGTTGGCGGGTTGGATACAAAGATTGGATATCAGTAGTAGTTTATAGTTGTGGTGGTTTATGGCTGATGTGGAGTAATATTGTCTCTGATTTTAATTGAAGAAAATGATAGGAGTGGTGATGCTAGACGAACGGGAACTTGTTGGAGCGAAAGTTATTCGTGATCTTGAAGCGTTGGCGTTGGATTGTATTGAGGTGGATAAGTATGATTTCTTTACCGCGGCGCTATATCTTATTGCCGTACGCTGTGTTGATTGGGAAGCTAGTAAATGGATCGGAGAATGTCTTGAGCACGATTCGTACAATGAGAAAAAAGATAATCTGGTACTTGCTGAGGTCTTAGTGGGTTACTATGTTAGGCAATATGGGCGTGCATCTGTCGATTTCTCTGATTTTTCTGGGTACGATGTTGTAGAGCGGGTTGTGAGTAAGGCGTGCGCTTCCGCCACGCGCGATAATATTTTGTTTTTGTATGACTATATTTTTTATTTTGTTGTGTCTTCTTACGTTAAACTTGGTCGTCAGCATCCGGGCACTATCGCAGCACTTGTAACTGGGCTGAAGCGTGAGATGGATGTAGTTGATTACTTTCTCTATTTTGGGGAGGCCTTTTTACCAAGATGGAATTCGGTGCGTTATCCTCAGTATTATTTTAATCCTAATAATAGTACGTCATACCAGGATTTAGTTTTGCTAAGGCTAGTGGTGCACGATATAGAGCCTGTTCCTCTTGACTCGGATTTACAACTGCCTGAGTCCGACTTGTTCGGGGTTTTAGATATTCTATCTGGTTCTTCCTCTGTAGTGACATCAATGAGTCAGCTTGATGAGCTTTTTAAAAATCATAAGCTTCCTGAAAAGCTTCTGGTGGTATTGGAAGGAGTAAATGATGGCTCTGATGCTAATCTTAGAAAGAGAGTTAAAGAATATTTATATCATGAGGACTTACTTGAAGTCGTAATTGAATTTACAAGCTTTGATCATGGGGGTAGGCCCAAGAGATTGACTGCGTGGCTGTTGAATAAGTCAAAGCTTATACGTTATAGAACGCTCTGTGTGAATGTCAGTCATATAGTTGACCTTGAACGGGGAGTGACAACTGAGGATGCTGTGGGGTTTGCGGCTGCTTTGGTGGATTTGTGGTCGTCAAAAGTAAAGTTTAGAGCAGGGCGTTATCCAGCACTTATGAAAGAACCGCTGAAGGTTTTGTTTGCACGAAGCTTTGGTGACGGCTCCAATAAGATTTTAGATGCTAAATACAAAGATATTCCCGCTGTTTGTAAGGTTGTAAGTTCTGATGTGTTTCATAAAGGTGCTGTTTCAGTGGCTCGGCATTTGGCTGAGCCTGTCAGTACTTATCGTCTTCTCAGTATTGAGCCGGTGATCTCTCTGTTTATTGGAAATCCCAATAAATGTCGATTGATTTACATAATTGGTAATAATGGAGCAGGTAAAAGTCTGCTGCTCTCTAATCTTGTTGATGACTTATGTGAGCTTGAAATTCCTGTTTTAGGTGTTTCGTCAGGTGCTGCAGATCGTTTTAGCTCTAAACACCGTCTATTCAAGTACTGCGGTGAGAGTAGGTTGAGAGGTCGATCGGATAAAGTGATTGCCCGAAATTTGCTGAAGTCACTAATGAAGATTGTTAATGCGACACCTCGCGGGGATGTATTTGCATCCGTTATGGATCTTGTTAATTTGAAACATCGGCTTTATATGGTTCGTGAGGATTTGACGGATGAAGCACTGCTGAGAGGTGATAATTCGCACTTGATTATTGAATTGTCTCAGGCTAACAGGAACCTTATCAAGGAAGTGGGTGTTGGTCGTGACTTTGAGCCTGCATTGATGCGTGAGGATAGTAATAATATAGTTAGATTTAAAAATCTGAGTTCCGGCGAGCAGTGTATTGTTTTAATGCTCTCAAAGATAATATCTAGTGTTGAGCCTGGTGCTGTGGTTTTAGTTGATGAGCCTGAAATTAGTCTGCATGTGCATTGGCAACAGATGCTTCCCAAACTTTTTGAGGTTATTTCTAATAAGCTTGAATGTAGTTTTGTTGTCGCTACGCACTCTCCGACAGTTGTGGCGAATGTAGGAGGCGAGGAAAGTTATTGCTTTTTGGCGAATAAAGGTTTTCTAACGCCTATTCCTCCAGAGCAGAGGCATTCTGTCGAAACTATTTTACTTGAGGGATTTAAGGTTTACACTCCACATAATCGTGAAGTCCATGAGAGATGTGCGGCATTAGTTTCACAGGCAATTCGAGCAGTAAATGCTCCCGGAAATCTCGATCTGGATCAGAAAAGGGGGATGTTGGATGAGCTAAATGATATGACTGGAATTATAAATTCGAGTGGGAATGAGCAAGAAGTTCGTTCGCAACAAGATATAAGTCTCGTTGAGCAGGCTAAGCTAGCTATTGATGAGATTTATGATTTGGCGGGCAAGGAACTGTAAGAATGACCGATCCATTGCTACCCACTCCGCTCATGATGAGAACACTTGCAAAACAGTTTTGGGGCAATGCATACCCAGTTAAAAAGCACAGGCGTAATGCGCTTGTCGTGATTAGAACATTACGGAAAAAAGCGCAGGCTGGTGATAGAGGCGTTTGGAAAGAGTTGAGTGACTACGGCAAGCCCAGCGGTAATATCACTGGCCCTAAGATCAAGCAAGCATTGCGAAAGTTTTTGATAAGCCAGCAAGGGCACGAGTGCTGCTACTGTCGCAGGTGGTTGTTGAATAATGCGTATGCCAGTCCTATCGAGCATATTCTGCCTCGTGATATCTATCCTGAGTTTGCACTCCATTTCTGGAATTTGGCGGTGGCGTGTACCGCGTGTAATTCGGCTAAGACCGCGGACGATTGGGGTATGTTTGCGCCACCATATGTGAGCTATCCAATCCCTGAAAAAAGTGGGCACTTTTTTCACCCAAGATTTCACCAATTTAACCAGCATGTCAGATTTGTACGCGTTGAAACTAATGACGTTAAATTGATTGCATATGTTGGTATTACGGCTCAAGGTAAACATTTATGTTCAAGTTTGCTAAGTAAGGTTGTGGGTAAGGAACAGTTGTATCGTAATACTCCTGTTCTGACAGAATTTGAATGCCTCATGCGAGATTAAGATACGTCTGCGGACGCTCCAGACAGACCGGCTTTGCAGGCTTTTCAGGAGGCGCTGCAGGGAGTGGTAGAGACGCGAGTGAAAGATGGTTTCAGGGAGCTTTAGGGCTAGCAGATGTGTGAAATAGGGGGGCATCCTATCACCCCCCCTAACCCAACAGTCTCAATTAAATAGCCAGTGATTCAAGTTGCGATCAATATATTTGCAATGCGTATCTTTGCTGTGTGTAGGCTTTTTGCTATGAGCATTAATAATTTGTAGATTTGTATTCGCTGTCCTGCACCTGTTGAATCCCAAGCATAACGTCATCAATCAGCGCCTTCGCCATCTCGCTCAGATAATGTGAAGCCCATCGCATCGTCTCGTGGCCATCGTCCATGGCTCCCAAGAACGAGAGTGTGTTCACACAGTTTAAAAGGAGAGAGGCGTGCTGAAGTGCTTCTTCGCCCGAAACCCCAGGGTTGATACTAAACAGGCGCTGATCCTGAGCATTGCATTTGCCGAACGAGGCTCCACCAACCGTTTCGATCAAAGGTGACGAGATCATAGTTCACCGCCTTTCAAATCCAGGTGCCGGGATTTTGAATTTTGGGTGCTAATTTGTCTGGAGTTGGTCTGTATGACCGCGAGATCCATTGCTCGATGAGTTTCTGGGTGAATTTTGGACGGATTGAGAGTGTGTTTCACTTGGCGTAACTCCTATTGTTGAGGAGCTGCCACGGTTCGCCGCGAAACGAATGAGGGTGGCAGCTGTGCGCGGGTTCGCGGACCGGGACAATAGGAACCCGGCAGACCCGAAGGTCTCCCACGCACAGCCGCCATAACACGGAGTTGCGAACGCAAAAAAAGCGCCTGCAATTGTTATGGGGGCGCTTGTGCGCCTATTGTCTATCGGACCGCGACGTCCGGTCGCTGAATTTGCAGCGACAGCAAAAGGTTACCCCTCAGGTTTCGAAAGTGCAACTGCGCTCCCATCGTAGCTGCCCCTCAAAGCGGCTTGATCAGCTCAGGCCTTTGGTTTCTTACATTGCCTACCGCTGTGCTTACCGGATACCACTCAAATTCTTCAGTCGGCTGGCTGCATTCCAGCGCCAACTCTTCAGCTCTTAGTGCATCCAGATCGCTCTCCACCCATTCCCGGGCATGCTCAGGCGCAAGCACCACCGGGCGGCGATCATGAATATCCACCATCCCCTGATCGCTGGCGGCCGTGATAATCACGAAGCCGTCATCTTCATTTGGCTCGAGCCCAGGATGAACCTTGGCCAGCGCGGCAAAGAACATGGGGGCCTGGCTTTTAAGTCGAATGAAATAGGGCTGTTTCTTCTTGGGATCGTCCGGATCCTTGACCCACTCATACCACCCATCGGCCATCACCAGAGCCCGTTCGTTTGGCCAAAGTTGCTTGAAGAACTTGCCCGTGGTGACGGTTTCTACCCGGGCGTTGATGGGATCAGGGCGCTTGCCCTTGGCCCAAAAGGGCGCCCAGCCCCAGCGCACCGGATCTATTCGTAATCCGTCTGGCACCCCGTGCAGGATGTTGACGCGAGTGCTGGGCGCGATGTTGTAGCGGCCAATGGGCTGGTTGTCATACCCGCTGACGAGTTTTCGGTCTGATGCCAACACTTCCAGGTAATCCGCGATGCCCTGGGACTGCACAAATCTTCCGCACATGGTGATCACCTCTGACAAAGACAGTGCTGTTCAGAGCTTAGCTTCATCGGGTCGGGTGCTCCTCCTGTCAGAAACATCTGTCGGAAATATTGATCGGATGCGTCCTACAACGTTAACTGTATATACATACAGTTTATTAAAGGCGTGCGTCATGAGCTTCACACTCTTGGGTCCACTTGCTGAAGGCGGGGTTCGTTTACCGCTGTGCTCGTTCAAGATTCCAGCCGGGTTTCCGTCACCGGCTGCGGACCATATCGAGAAAGTCATCTCGCTGGACCAAGTGCTCAACGTGCGTGCGCCCCACGTTTACCTCGCGACTATCGATGGCGACAGTATGCAGGGCATCGGCATTTTCTCAGGGGATCTGGCGGTCATCGATCGCTCGGTCGAGCCCGTTAACGGGCATGTCGTGGTGGCACTGCTGAACAATGACCCGATCTGCAAACGTCTGTGTATCCGTGGGAAGGATGTCATCCTTAAGTCTGAAAACAGCAAATACCCGGACCGGCATGTCATGGAGGGAGACGACCTGTCGATCTGGGGGGTGATTACTCACAGCGTGCGCAGCCATGGTCACTAAGCCCAAGCCGGTTTTCGCCCTGATTGACTGCAACAGCTTCTATGCCAGCTGCGAGCGAGTATTCCGACCTGACCTGGCCAAAGTCCCCATCGTGGTGTTGAGCAACAATGACGGCTGCGTCATCGCCCGCAGTTACGACGCCAAGCCCTTTGTGAAAATGGGCGAGCCCTATTTCCAGATCAAACAACGCCTCCAGCAGCAGGGCATCGTCGCGTTCTCATCGAACTATGCGCTGTATGGAGATATGAGCGAGCGCGTCATGAGCCTGATCGAGTCCATGGTGCCGGCAGTGGAGGTGTACAGCATCGATGAATCCTTTGCCGACCTGACCGGCATTGCGGATGCCAGCGCCATGGGCCGGGAGTTGCGCGCCAGAATCCTCAAATGTACCGGTATACCCGTGGGCGTTGGCATTGGCCATACCAAAACCCTGGCCAAACTCGCCAACCACACCGCCAAGCGCCTCCAGGCGCACACCGGCGGCGTGGTGAACCTGTGTGGTGACCATGAGCGCGACTGGGTGCTGCGCAATACGGCCGTGTCTGAAGTCTGGGGAGTAGGACGCCGTATGACTGCTCACCTGGAGGGCATGGGCATCAAGACCGCGATGGACCTGGCCAAAGCTGATCCGTGGTCCCTGCGTAAAAAATTCAGCGTGGTGATCGAGAAAACCGCTCGTGAGTTGTCGGGTACGGCTTGCCTGGAACTGGACGAACCTGACCCGCCAAAGCAGGAAATCTGCTGCAGTCGGATGTTTGGCAAACGGCTGACCGAACTGGCACCGATCAAAGAGGCGGTGGCCACGTACATGATGCGCGCCTCGGAAAAACTGCGGGCACAAAAGTCCTACTGCAAGAAAGTCAGAGTCAGCATCCGTACCGGCATGTTCAACCCGGACGAAGCGAAATACGCCAAAGGGGTGATCGTGACCCTGCCATACCCGACGGATGATGTGCGACTGTTGACCAAGGCGGCAGTCGATGCGCTGGAGCATGTGTTTCAGCTCGGGTACAAGTACAGCAAGGCTGAGGTGTTGCTGCTGGATCTTCGTCAGCCGGGAGAGTTTTCTGATGACCTGTTTGCGGTCAATCAGCCCGCAGAAGCGTCCAGGGTGATGGCGGTGCTGGATCAGATCAACGGGCGCTGGGGCAGGGGCACGCTGCGTGCAGCCAGTGTGCCGAGCAAACCCGATTGGGGCATGCGGCGGGAGATGATGAGTCAGAGCTATACGACGAGGTTGGATCAGTTGTGGCGGGTTTCCTGTTAGACAGCGTGCATGGGCTGAAAACGGATAGCTGCTGCAAATGGTGGATGGTAGCTATCGGCCATAAGCTGCCTTTCATCTGTCCACAGAAAGACGCTCAACGTATCCTGCTGAAAGAAAACAATGAAAAGGAATTCAAATGAAAACTGATTGGCAACAAATTCGAGAAATGATGAGTACTGTCATCGATAGCTGTGAGCTGATCGAAACGGCAGGATTCAATGAAGAACATCGCTCCGCGACCGTAGAAATCAAAGGCGTTGATTACTCCGTTCAGGACTTTTTAATCAGTGCTTGGACGCTCCCGGAAAACATTCGCTACCAGATTATTCGTGAGCGTCATGAGGCTGGAAATGACCTTCCTTACGTGCCCGAAGCAGCACGCATTCTTGTCTCAATGGCGCAGGCTTGTGCGGAATTAGTCGGAGCAGCGGAGACGGCACCAGCTCAAAAAGCTATTGCAGGCATGAATAATTGGTACAAGACCTACGCTGTACAGCATATGACCACAGCCATCAGGCTCACAAAAAAAGAATCTGACGCTTAGATTCACTGGCGGATACGGATTATTCATCTCTGGTACGAACGCCTTCTATTGGGCGGAAGTACTCGTTAGTGGGCGACTGCTTTTAGCTGTAAGCAGTCCTCCACGAAGGGCTGCTTTGGGTCGAAAGCGGTCATTCGCCAACGTCCGTTTTTGGCCGATGCAGCCTTTCACGAACAGCAGGAAACGGCAAAAGCGGGTACTAGCAAGCGTTTTTTTGAAGCCCGTAAGAGGAAGCTCTCCGAGCCTACTCTCAAGGCATCGTGATATTCGGCTCGATCTTTTTTTCCATACAGATGCGAGGTTCGGTCGAGTAGGCGCGTTAGGGTAAGCAGTTGAGATCATCGAGGTTCATAAGTCTCTTCCAGTCGACTCCCCAAGGACTAAAGCCGTAGTAACGGCCTCCGCGCTGAGTGGCGTCCGCCACAAACTGTTCAAGTTCATCCTTGCCAGTCACTTTGAGAATTTTCTTCAGGTTCTCAAAATATTGGGCTGAAGCGGACCTAGTAAAGATTTCAAAAGCACCTGGATAATGGCCCAAATATACAAGAGTTTTAGGCCACCAATGGCCAGAATGAATTTCACACCGAACGAATAATAGGAAATCCGTTTGCATTAGACTCGAAAAATCTACACCGCTGGTGTTATTAAACTCTTTCGTGAGATCTGCGCTTAGGGATGTTCTATTTAACTGAAGGCGTTGATTTCTCTGGCTTAATATGCTGGCGTCGTTATAAAAGCACTCGTAGTTGGAAAGGTATGCGGCGGCGCGACGAGAATTAACATAATAAGATTTATCCAATAACTGGGTCGCTATCAGTAGCTTGCCATATTTTAAGCAGATGGTTATTGTATATAGAAATATCTCATGAATTATAAACTTGTAGTTATCGAAGTCCGTTTCTCGCCAGCCATTTAAATTTTCTGGTGCTTCTTGATATCTTAAAATGCTTTCTAAAAATCTGTGAAGATGATCTGCGGCTTCCTGCTGATCTAAGTATCGTGCTGTGTTTGTAACTACCTGGAGTAGTTCATTTCTGTACGCGGCAAACTCTGTAATATTTGCTACTACTTGGTCATCGAATAGGGCTTCATTTTTATGCTCAATTCGGAAGCGCTCTAAGTTTTCCGCAAAAATTGTCAGGTACTCTTCGAGCGCAGCACCTGCAATATTTTTTCCTTCCTTAATGGACGTCATGGCTCGTCGGGCTAATGGGGCAGTGCCGAGATTAATAGTAATTTCTTTGCTAAGAAAATCTGGTTTTTTTCCTAGTTTCGGCTTTTGATATTGGGGCTGGCCGTAGATGCATCGAATCAGCTCTTCGAACCCTTCGGAATAAGCTTCTGGATTGCTAAGGTCAATATATAGACGAGAATGATAGAAGGTGGGGATATATGCTTTACCTTCGTCATCCTTCTCTGCGATTACTGCTATAAATCTCTCTTGATCTACTTGCTCATACACTTTTTTGGAGATAATTTGTGTCTCTGTTCCTACACCGCCGCGACGCTCATCGGCTTTCTCTGAATAACTCTTATCTGAAATTATTAGCACTTTATCGATGGATTTATCGGTTACCATCGACTCCATAAAAGCAACAGCATCTCCACCAAGCCTCAAATCCCATTTATCTAATTTGACTTCTATTCCTGATGCCATAAGGCTTTCTGCGAGATCCAGAACCCAACGTTCGTGAGATGGACTGGACCAGCTATAAGAAATGAAAACTTTTGGATCTTTCAATGTCTAGCCTCTCAGAACACTGTGCTGGATTAAGTAATGCAGCTTATGTGCGAAACCTTGGAGAATTCAAGCAGAGTCGGTATTTTTGAGCCTGCGAGAAGCCCAACATCTTCGACTCCAAGTCCGCCATCCTCTTTATGTCTTTCAAAATTCAACAAACGTGCTTGCGAATTATGTTCGTATCGTTCAGCCCCAGGCCGCGAGCAGTCCCATGGTCAATGACAGCTTCTGGCCGACTCCGGCCCGTTCTGAAGGTAGGGGTCAAAGTTCGTTGGGGTGGCGATTGGAAAGGGAATGGAAGCTCGAAAGACGAGAGGTTTTTAGATCTTGTTCGCTTCGAGTTTCGATGAGATCGCTCTGAGCAGTCGCCGTTTCTCATCAAACCGGCGGTCAGCTTGGACCGGTGCTCAGTCCCTATGCGTTCTAACACCTTGTTTGCCAACGTGAGCGACTGGCCGATAAAGAATGGCATCAGCGGAAGAATCATAGAACGATTGGTAAAATGTGAATTCTTCACGGTTTCTTGTCTGACACATCCTCTCTACCATTTCAATAAGCTTATACTTGTCTGAATCAGCGGTTTTTATCCCGAATATAATACCGTCCAGATCATCAAAGGTGTAACGGAGCTTTCTATCATCTTCGTCAATATAGGAGTTAAACTGAGGCTTTAGAATAAGCCTGTACTCTTGCTCATTCGACCAGTGCCTTGTTTTTACCGTAAGGCTTTTAAAATTGTCTCTGTGATAATTAGCATGCCATTGCGGTTGATTCTCGAAAACATCCATTTTTCGTGAGCTTATATTTCCGCTTTTATCGGTATACCATTTGTCTATAACTTCTTGAGCGCCATATCCAGCTAGGTTACAAAAGAAATCAAGATCAGGGCTCTTTTCTGTATAGGAGACTTTACTGAAGTGAAATTTGGTTTGAGTCCACCACTTTATGCCCTGCTTTAATCCGGGCTTCATCAGCGAGATTCCAGGCTGCCCTTCATCATTATTCACTTTAAACTTAAGACAAACGCCCTGATGGTTATTGCCATACGTACCCCAGATTGCCGAGTTCTCACAATTCTCCATGAAACAGCTTACAAACCATTCAGAAGTTGTGAGTCTGATCCTTGAGGCCAAAAACTCTTCCGGAAAATCTATGCAAAGCCGTGTCCAATTTTGAGACTCGCCTATTTTCGACCTAGCATAACCTTTTACCAGATCATCACTTCTTAAAAATGCCAATGCAGAACTGTCGAATTCAGCTTCTAACAGCTCATCACCTAGGCCTTCGAAATAGTTTAGAAGATTGGTTGAGACTGTCAGCAGCTCCTCATGCGGTGCGCCATTTATACCGTAGCCTTTTTCAACAAGTTTGTAGGATACTAATACTTCAGAAATAATATGCATTGCAAAGGACTGAATCGACCGCAGGTGCAGCATTAGCTCGTTCTGATTTACTTCTCGCTCCTTAAATGCCAAAACTGCGATATGTCTCTTTACATTTGGCGAGTCAAAAAATCTCAATACAAGATCGGCAATCTCTCTGTAATTTTCAGGTGGCACTGCTTGAACTTCATAATTTGGATATATAGGAAAATCTAAAGCTTCAAACTCACCAGTAAAATATTGGGTATTTCGAATGAGTAAGCAGTCCATGAAGTGCTGGAAGAAATTCTCCCATACGACCGAATCTCCTTTCCATATGACCTCTCGGTGTCCTTCCAGTGGGTCGTTGAGCTTTTCCGGTGGCGAGAAATAGATATAGCACCCCTCCAGCTCGCTTTCTCTGTTACCACCAAGAAGGCTATTGACAGGGCGAAACCTATAAAGATGATTGAGCACTACTGTCACTCCAGGTCTGTTTGAGCTTCCATTTGCCACAACGCCGGGCATCTACGCTTCGATCTGACCCGTCACTGCAAGTCATACCAGCAAGGTTACGTCAGTTAAGGTCAGCTTCTGGCCGATAGCGGTCTATCGTGGGTTCTAGGGCCAATGGTTTCAAGCCTGGCCATCACGCAATTACGCAATAAGAATGGCCGATGGGCCGCCAGGGGGGATGTTGAAGATAATAAAAATAGCTTGAGAGTCTGCTTTCGGTACAGAGTGTGTAAAGACGCCTCTGCGAACCCTTGTGATGATTTCTGAGGATTTCATCGAAACAATTCAATGCTGCGCTTAGAGCAATATCCGTCCGGCCAGCACAGCTGCATATGGACGCTATGATTCGAGATGCTTTTCCAAAAATATACTATTGGGATCATATTCATATCCGCCGAATGGCCCTCGACGCTGATATCCGTTGCGCTCATAAAATGAAATTGCTTCCAGTTGTCGATAGCCGGTTTCAAGCATTAAATGAAAGCAGCCCTCCTTTCGAGCTTCGTTTTCTAGGCTCTGTACGTAAACCCAAGAAATACGATTTTCTGTAAAATACACCGCCATTAAAGCCAGGAGGCCAAGATGGC
>NZ_WIWL01000214.1:0-24612 GCF_009600105.1 Pseudomonas sp. FSL R10-0056 | reverse complement strand
GGCAAATTTGCTGGCGACGGCGGTGGTCGGTGTTGCGCCACAACGGATGGGTATCGGCCCGGTACCTGCGATCCAGTTGCTGCTCAAGCGCAGCGGTTTGGCGCTGGACGCGATTGATCTGTTTGAAATCAATGAGGCGCAGGGCGCACAGATTCTGGCAGTGGCACAGGCACTGGAACTGGACCGGCAAAAACTCAACTGCCGTGGCGGCTCCATTGCTCTGGGGCATCCCCTGGCTGCCACCGGCCTGCGCCTGGTGCTGACCCTGGCGCGGCAGCTGCGCGAGCAGAATCTGCGTTATGGCATTGCCGCTGCGTGTGTCGGGGGTGGGCAGGGCATGGCGGTACTGATCGAGAATCCGCATTTTTCCAAGATTTGAGGTTTTCCCATGTGGCAATACCAGGCACCGCTGCGCGACATGCAATTTGTCATTGAACACTGGCTCGAGGCCCCGCAGGCCTGGGCACAAACAGAGCGATTCCAGGATCTCGATCTGGCGCTGGCCCGCCAGGTGCTTGAAGAAGCCGGGCGGTTCAGCTCCCAGGTGCTTGCGCCGATCAACAGCAGTGGCGACCGCCAGGGGTGCAGCTTCGAAGCTGGCCGGGTGACAACGCCAGCTGGCTTTGTCGAGGCGTATGTTGCCTACACCGAAGGCGGGTGGTCAGCCCTGGCCTGCGATGAGGCCTACGGCGGTCAGGGCTTGCCACAGCTACTCGACGCGGCGCTGCAGGAGATGCTCTATGCCAGCAACCATGGCTGGGCCATGTACACCGGCATCGCCCACGGTGCCTATCTGTGCCTCAAGGCCCATGCCCCGCAGTGGATCAAGGCGCGTTATTTGCC
Organism: Pseudomonas sp. FSL R10-0056; assembly: GCF_009600105.1. NCBI lineage: Bacteria > Pseudomonadati > Pseudomonadota > Gammaproteobacteria > Pseudomonadales > Pseudomonadaceae > Pseudomonas > Pseudomonas sp. FSL R10-0056. The sequence goes on along the minus strand of NZ_WIWL01000214.1, from coordinate 23,769 downwards.
GCAGATTGTCAGCGGTGAAGTCTTGCCCACCATGTGCCTGACCGAACCGCAGGCAGGCAGCGACGTCGGCCTGCTGCGCTGTCGTGCCGAACCGCAAGACGACGGCAGTTATCGGGTAAGCGGCAGCAAGCTGTTTATCTCTGGTGGCGATCATGACCTGAGCGCAAATATCCTGCATCTGGTGCTGGCACGATTGCCCGGTGCGCCTGCTGGCAGTCGGGGCATTTCGCTGTTTCTGGTGCCCAAGCTGCTGGACCACCATCAGGTCAACAGCGTGCGTTGCGACGGTATCGAACACAAGATGGGGATCAAGGGCAGCGCGACCTGTTCGCTGGTGTTCGAGCAGGCACAAGGCTGGCTGATTGGTGAGGCCAACCGAGGCTTGGCGGCGATGTTCGTGATGATGAACTCGGCGCGGCTGCATGTGGGGCTGCAGGGGTTGGGGCACGCCGAAGCGGCGTGGCAGAACGCTCGCGACTATGCCCTGGAACGCAAGCAGATGCGTGCGCCGGTTCGGCCTGCCGGGATCAGTGCTGACGCCGCCGACCCGATCCATTTTCACCCGGCCATGCGTCGTACCTTGCTGGAGTTGTGCGCCTGTACCGAGGGCATGCGGGCCGTGGGCTATTGGGTGGCGCATCTGCTCGATGAGGCAGAGCACCAAGGGAGCCAGGCTGACCGTCAGCACGCCCTGCAGCTGGCAGAAATGCTGACGCCAGTGATCAAGGCGTTTTTCACGGATCAGGGGTTTCGCCAGGCCAGCAACGCTTTGCAGGTGTTCGGCGGCTACGGCTATGTCAGCGAATTCGCTATCGAGCAAACCCTGCGCGACAGCCGTATTGCGATGATTTATGAGGGCAGCAACGAGATCCAGGCCAATGACTTGCTGTTGCGCAAAGTGCTGGGCGATGACGGTCGGGCGTTTGCCGCGTTGCTGGCGGTGATGCGCCAGGAGTCCGCGCTGGCCCTGGACGCCTCGGAGTGTGCCGGTTTTGCCGCTGAGCTGGAGCGACTGTGCGACAAGCTTGAAGCGGTGGTGGCTGCAGTTCGTGAGCGCGCTGGCGAGGACGTCGAGTATCCCTATCGGGTTGCCGGGGACTTTCTGCGGTTGTGCGGGGTGGCTCTGCTGGGGTTTGCCTGGGTACGAGGGGCGCGTGTGTCCCGTTTGCTGCCCGACAGCGACCCGGTACGGGCCAGTAAACTACAGACTGCGCAGTTCTTTTTTGCCTATGTATTGCCAGAAGCCGACTACCGCATTGCCTCCATCCGTGGCGCAATGGCGAGGCTGGCGTTTGTCGAGTGATACCCGGAAAGCATTGTTTCAGTGGATCCAATAAGCGGTTTTTAAAGTGAGTAATAATGGGTTTCTGGCCAGAGAAGATCTCTGGCCACGAGATTGGTCGATAATCGCACCCTAAAGTTTATCTGGTCCTGATGTGCTAACACGTTGAATTTAAGAGATAAAAACAGTTTTTATGTGTTGGGTTCTGTATCTGATGGACCGAATTATTGAAATTCTGACAAACCCTCATATTGCCTGTGGATCCATTAACGGGTTGACTAGCGCCCTGGCGTTGGCTGGATTCCTTCCTGACCGTCGCCCATAAAAATTACAAAAAAGGGTCTCGTCATGAAAGGCTTATCCAGAGCACAGAACTGTCACAGTTCTGTCCGCTTTATGTCTGCGCGTACTGCCGTGTTTTGCGCTTGCCTTGCCCGGGTTGCTTGCGACAGGCAGGTGCAATGATGGATATCAATCTGAAAGCTCGCGTTGATAACGGTCCGATGGTGCGATTTCAATGGCTCGCCATCGGGATCTGCATTGTTTTGAACATGATCGATGGCTTTGATGTGCTGGTGATGGCGTTCACGGCGGCTTCGGTGTCGGCCGAGTGGGGCCTGAGTGGAGCGCAAATCGGCATGTTGCTCAGTGCCGGGTTGTTTGGCATGGCGGCGGGTTCACTGTTTCTCGCCCCCTGGGCGGATCGCATTGGTCGACGCCCATTGATCCTGTTGTGCCTGGTGGTCAGCGGCACGGGCATGCTGCTTTCGGCATTGAGCCAGACACCGGTGCAGTTGGCGTTTCTGCGCGGGCTTACGGGGCTGGGGATTGGCGGGATTCTGGCCAGCAGCAACGTGATTGCCAGCGAGTATGCCAGCAAGCGCTGGCGTGGCCTGGCAGTGAGTCTGCAATCCACCGGCTATGCCCTGGGCGCAACGCTGGGGGGGTTGCTGGCAGTCTGGTTGTTGACCCATTGGGGCTGGCGTTCGGTGTTTGTTTTCGGCGGGGCTGTGACCTTTGCGGTGATCCCGCTGGTGCTGTTGTGGCTGCCCGAGTCGCTGGACTTTTTGCTTGCGCGCCGCCCGGCCACGGCCTTGCAGCGTATCAATAGCCTGGCCCGGCGCCTGGGGCAGCCAGTCTTGAGCCAGATGCCTGCTGCAGTGGTGAATCCGGCGGGTCACAGTACCGGTCTGAGCAAACTTCTGGCGCCTGCCTTGCGCCGCACTACGCTGCTGATCTGGCTGTTGTTCTTCCTGGTAATGTTCGGCTTTTACTTTGTGATGAGCTGGACGCCAAAACTGCTGGTCTCGGCCGGGCTTTCGGCGCAACAGGGCATTACCGGTGGCGTGGTGTTGAGCGTTGGGGGGATCTTTGGCGCGGCGCTGATCGGCGGCTTGTCATCGCGCTGGCCGCTGACCCGGGTATTGTCGCTGTTCATGCTGATTACCGCGGGCTTGCTGGTGCTGTTTGTCGGCTCGGGGTCTTCGGTCATGGCCGCGTTGGGGCTTGGGTTGCTGATCGGGCTGTTTTCCAACGGCTGCGTTGCCGGGCTCTATGCATTGTCGCCAGTAGTGTATGACGCATCCGTACGAGCGACGGGCGTGGGCTGGGGGATCGGCATTGGTCGTATCGGCGCTATCCTGTCGCCCATTGTGGCCGGTTTTCTGCTGGATGCCGGCTGGCAGCCCCTGCACCTGTATGGCGTGTTTGCAATCGTATTCGTGATCGCGGCCGGTTGCTTGCTGCTGCTCAAGCCGTCTACTTCGCAGGCCCAACCGGCGCTGGCGCAGGCCTGATTCAACCTTCTGATCAAAGCCCGGCCTGGCCGGGCGCATTCCCATGTCTATCTATCTGTCTGGGCGGGCTGTGTCCGCTGCGGGGAGCGACTGCGCCCAAAATTCGGAGAACAATAATAATGAAGATGCTTACAGGTTTGCTGTCGTTGTCTGTTTGTGCCTCGGCAATGGCCGAGGGTGAAGGTTTTTTTGACGGTGCGAAAGCAGATTTGATGTTGCGCAACTACTACTTCAATCGAGATTTTCGTGACCACAGCGCAGGCAAAAGCAAGGTGGATGAATGGGCGCAGGGCTTTATCCTGAAATTCAGCTCCGGTTACACCCCGGGGCCTGTGGGTTTTGGCCTGGAAGGGATTGCCATGCTTGGGATCAAGCTCGACAGCAGTCGCGTGGCCAGCGGTTCAGAACTGCTGCCGGTGAACAGCGATGGTCGCGCGGTCGATAACTTTGGCCGGGCAGGGCTGGCGGCCAAGGCGCGTTTTTCGCAAACGGAAATGAAGGTTGGCGAACTGCTGCCGGATGTTCCGGTGTTGCGTTACGACGATGGGCGACTGCTGCCGCAGACCTTCCGTGGCGCCATGCTGGTGTCCAGGGAGATTGAAGGCCTGGGGCTGCAGGCAGGGCAATACCGGGCCGTGAGTTTGCGCAATTCTTCGGACATGCAGGATCTCGCGACGTGGGCTGCGCCGGGTGTGACCTCGGACCGATTCAACTACGCGGGGGCTGAGTACCGTTTCAATGAACAGCGTACCCAGGTGGGGGCGTGGCATTCGCAGTTGGCGGATATTTATCAGCAGAGCTATTTCAATCTGCTGCACAAACAGCCGGTGGGTGACTGGGTGCTGGGCGCCAATCTGGGTTACTTCATTGATAAGGACGATGGCAGCGCGCGTATCGGTCGGGTCAGCAGTCGCACAGCGTACGGGTTGTTCTCGGCGGCTACGGGCGGACACACGTTGTACCTGGGGTTGCAGAGGGTCAGCGGGGATAGCGGCTGGATGTCGGTGTACGGCAGTAGCGGGCGCACGCTGGGCAACGACATGTTCAACGGCAACTTCAGCAATGCCGACGAGCGCTCCTGGCAAGCGCGTTACGACTACAACTTTGCCGCGTTCGGGGTGCCCGGGTTGCTGGCGATGGTTCGCTATGGTCATGGCGACAACGCCACCACCAAACAGGGGGCTAACGGCAAGGAGTGGGAGCGCGATACCGAGGTTGGCTATACAGTCCAGAGCGGCACGCTGAAGAACCTCAGCTTGCGCGTCAACAACGCCACCAACCGTCGCAGCTTCAACAGCGACTTCGACCAGACCCGTGTGATCGTGAGTTATCCGTTGTCGATGTAGGGGGCTGCGATGCAGGCAGCTCGGAATGTCTGCCGAATTGCGTCGATGCCCTCGCGAGCAAGCCCGCTCCCACAATGAGGTGTGCCAAACAGTAGGTTTTGAGAACGGCGCACTGCCTGTGGGAGCGGGCTTGCCTGCGATGGCGTGCTCGCCAGGGCCGATTTGTGCGCCGCTCAATCTCTATAGCTGCTCATGCGTTACTATGGCCGCTCATGTTTTCTGGATGCTGCCTGGATGAGCAAACCCGGTCAATTGGTGCTGATTGCACTGCGCAAGATGATTGCCTCAGGCGAGCTTGCCGCTGGCGAACGCCTCATGGAAATTCCCACTGCCGAGTTGTTCGGCGTCTCCCGCATGCCGGTACGCATGGCCTTTCGCACGCTTGAGCAGGAAGGCTTGCTGGTGCGTTTCGGCGGGCGCGGTTTTCAGGTGCGTTCGGTCAGTGCCAATGATATCGCCGGTGCGGTGGAGGTACGCGGGGTGCTTGAAGGCCTGGCGGCACGTTTGACGGCTGAGCGCGGGCTGTCGGGAGATGCGCGGGCCGCCCTGGAGTTGTGCCTGCTGCAGGGGGATGAGCTGTTCGATAAAGGCTTCGTCACCGAGGACGATCTTGAGATCTATCACGACCTCAATATGCGTTTTCATCAGGTTATCGTTGAGGGCAGTCACAACCCGGCCATAGCCGATGCCCTGGCACGCAATGATCATTTGCCGTTTGCATCAGTGACGGCGCTGGCGGTTGATCGCAAAGACATGGTCCGTGAATACCGTCGCTTCAACTATGCCCATATGCAGCATCATTCGGTGTTCGATGCGCTGGTCAGTCGTCAGGGCGCTCGCGCCGAAGCCATCATGCGCGAGCACGCCAACGCGACGTTGCGTTATGCCGAAATCTTCGGTTCGGCCACCGCCAATGAGCGGATGAAAGTGATCCACCGCTCCGATTGAAGCTTAGATATCCAGCACCAGCAGGGGCGATTTCGAGCGCGAACAGCACGGAGTGAACTGATCGTTGCAGGCTTGCTCATCTTCGGTAAGGAACATGTCGCGATGATCCGGAACGCCTTCCAGCACGCGGGTCAGGCACGTGCCGCACACCCCTTGCTCGCACGACATGGGTATATCAATGCCATGACTTTCCAGGACCTGGACCACGGTTTTGTCCGCAGGTATATCGAAGACCTGGCCGGTGCTACCCACCTTGACCGAAAAGCTGCCATCGTTGCTGCTGTCAACCGGGGCGGCGGCGAAGTACTCCCGGTGCAGGGCGTGCTCCTGCCAATCCTGGGCGCGCGCACTGTCGAGAACATGTTGCATGAAACCACCGGGGCCGCACACGTACAAATGGGTGCCGGGCTGCGGGTTGGCAAGTACCTGGGCTGCATTCATGGCGGTCTCAGGCTGCTCGTCGAAGTGCATGAACACCCGGTCAGCAAAAGACGAGTTGCGCAGACGTTCGACAAAGGCCGCTCGCTCGCCGGACCGTGCGCAGTAATGCAGTTCGAAATCTGCGCCGTTGTGGGCCAGACGCTCCGCCATGCACAAAATCGGGGTGATCCCTATGCCCCCTGCAAACAGCAAACTGCGCCGGGCTTCGTGGACCAGCGGAAACAGGTTGCGCGGTTCACTGATGCGCAGGCAATCGCCACTATTGATCTGTTCATGCAGGCTTTGCGAGCCGCCCCGTGAGGCTGGATCCTTGAGCACGCCGATCAGGTAGCGATGCTGTTCGTCAGGATGGTTACACAGGGAGTATTGGCGAATCAGTCCGCCGGGCAGGTGCACATCAATGTGCGAGCCTGCACTGAAAGCGGGCAGGGCGCTGCCATCGGTGCTGGCCAATTCATAGCTGCAAACGCCCTGCGCTTCGTTGTTGCGAGATACCACCACCACATCAATCATGCTGCTTCCTCAAAGCGTTGCCATTGAGGGGGCTGGCCAAAGTGCGCTCGCCCCCGTGCGGAAATTACTGCGCAGTGGCGATCAATTGTGATTCGGGCGTGCGTTCGCTGGCGATGATGCGGTCCAGGACGCGGCGTGACTGCACGCCACCCGAGTCGATATTGAGCTTGAGCAGTGCGCGTTGCGGGTGGTCCAGCAGGTTTTGTTGCTGTTGTTCGAGCATCTCCAGGTCTTCGCTGAAGATTTTGCCCTGGCCCTCGCGGATGGTCGCGGTAAGCGCATGATCCTGCGGGTTGAAGTTGCGTGCCATCCCCCAGAAGTACCAGATCGAGGTGTCTGTTTCCGGGGTGATGAAGTCGACCACGATGCTCGATGCCTTGAACTCGGGAGCTGCGTGATAGCCGCCTTTGCCCGCGTGAGCGACCCCGACTTCGATCAGGACGTGGCTGGGTGGCGAGAAGCGGCATATCTGCCAGCGGTCTACCGGCACATCGTCGGCTAGATTATTGCCGCGCAATGCCATGCGCCAGAACGGCGGAGCCATGATGTTTTCCATGTGCCGCGCCGTGACGACTTCGTTGCCTTCAACCGTGGTGTTCGGTGCGACTTCGTCGATTTCCTTCTGGCCAATGCTGGAGGCGTGTACGTAGGTTTCGTGGGTCAGGTCCATCAGGTTGTCGATCATCAAACGATAGTCGCAGCCGATATGAAACAAGCCGCCGCCATAGGCCCATTCATCGCTCACCGCCCACTCCAGGTGGTGGATCAATGCAGGATCGGCTTGATCCTGATCACCGGGCCATACCCAGATAAAGCCGTAGCGTTCGACCGCGGCATAGGTTTTGTTGCACGGGAAACCGCGTACCCGTTGCCCGGGCATCTCGACGGTTTTGCCGTCGCAGCCCATGACCAGGCCGTGATAGCCGCACACCAGGTTGCCGTTTTCGACATAGCCCAATGACAGAGGGGCGCCGCGGTGCGGACAAAAGTTCTCGACAGCGGCGACCTTGTTTTCATGGCCGCGATAAAAAACCATTTTCTCGCCGCAAATCTGCCGGCCTAAAGGCTTGTCGGTGATTTCATCGGGGGTGCATGCGACGTACCAGGTGTTTTTTGGGTACATGACCAATCTCCAGATCAGGTGTTATTGCTCTTATGGATCCATTAGGCGGTATAGGGATCTTTCAAGTCAATTTTGCTCTGGAGTAATATCGGGTTTTAATAGGGTTTGTGGCGATTACCGAACACAAAATGTAAAGGTGGTCGCTGATAGTGGATCCATTAAAGGTTTTTGATGGCGTGCATGATGCCTGCGGCGCTATATGGGCGACCGCCAGAATTCAGAAGGGGTGTTGGGCTTGTCATCAGGTTTGTCTTCATCGGGCTTTACCCCGTTGAAGATCATGGACAGGCCCAGGTCCAACAGATGCAGGAAAGGTAAAAGGGTATATTTTTCACTGCTGGTTCGTACCCCTTCGGCAGCAGCTACGGGGGATTGTCAGGCCGATGTGCTGACCATCGACCCCGAACTGCCACTGCCCTGGGCCGTCAATGCTTGCAGCAAGGCTGCCGTCGCCGCCTGCAGCGCTGCTGCTGTCGCAGTCACCTGGGCCTGGGCTCCGGCCACGGCGGCGGCTTTACTGGCTTCGTTCTGGTCGCTGGCCTGGATGCTTTGCAGGGCCTGCATCTGCTGCTGAAGCTGCTTTTGCAACTGCGCGATCTGTTTTTTCAGCTGCTTGACCGTGTCCGAGCTGTCGTCATCAGTGTCAGCCGGCGGTGCCGCATTGGCGTCGCGCGCTGCCCGTGGCTTGACCTGCTCGGTGGCCGTCGCGCCGGCATCACTCACGGCTGTGCTGTCCGTGGCCTTGCTGGCCGTGGCGGCGGGCGTGCTCTGAATATTCAGGCTCGATGCCAGGGGATTGATGCTGCCAACCATGTCGATGCGTCCTTTAGACTCGTTGTCCTACAGGACATCGGCAGGTTGCGCTGGCTCTTTAATAGCGCGGCGGAAAAAAGCCGGGCAAGCGCTCATATGCTTATGCAATAAAAGTATTTAAATTTAATTTCTTATATCTATAAAGTCATACCCCTGCGTACAGGTCGACCAATCGACGCGCCGCACGAAATGAACCAGCACGGGGCCACCGTGAGTTTCTGATCGATCTGCGCGCCATTGGGCGTGCCCTGCGTGGGAGTGATTTATGTCTGTACCGTCTGCCTCTGCGATTGCCGCGAGCATCGCGCCTCAAGCCTTTGAAATCCGTCCTTTCAGCGGCGCCGTGGGTGCCGAAATCATGGGCCTGGATCTGGCTTTGCCGGTCAATGACCAGGACTTTGCGCGTATCCATCGTGCTCATCTGCAGCATCACGTGGTGGTGTTTCGTGATCAGCGCATTACCCCGCAGCAACAGATCGACTTCAGCCGTCGCTTCGGCATCTTGCAGATCCATGTGCTCAAGCAATTTCTGCTGACCGGTCACCCGGAAATCCTTATCGTCTCCAACATCATCGAAAACGGCCAGTCCATTGGTCTGGGCGATGCAGGCAAGTTCTGGCATTCGGACCTGTCCTATAAAGAGCTGCCAAGCCTGGGCTCGATGCTGCATGCCCAGGAGCTGCCTGCCGAGGGCGGCGACACTCTGTTCGCCGATATGCACAAGGCCTGGGATGGCCTGCCTCAGGCCTTGCGCAAGGCGGTTGAAGGGCGTTCGGCTGCACATTCCTATACGGCGCGCTACAGCGAAAGCAAATTCGAGGGTAACTGGCGTCCGACCCTCACCCCGGAGCAACTGGCACAGGTGAACGAGGTGGTGCATCCAGTGGTGCGTACCCATCCGGAAAACGGCCGCAAGGCGCTGTTTGTCAGTGAGGGCTTTACCACTCGCATTGTCGGCCTGCCCGAGGACGAGAGCCGGCAGTTACTGGCCGAGCTTTACGCCCATAGCGTGCAGGAGCAGAACATCTATCGCCATCAGTGGCAGCCCCATGACCTGGTGTTCTGGGACAACCGCTCGCTGATCCATCTCGCCGCCGGATGCCCAAGCCATCTGCGCCGCAAGCTGTATCGCACCACCATCCAGGGCAACGCGCCTTTCTGATTGACTCATTTCAAGGAGCATCGCCATGCCCGCATCCATCAAAACCGTGGCCGCAAGTCTGGGCCTGAGCCTTAGTCTGCTTGCCGGCAGCCTTGTGGCACCGAACGTCGCCCATGCCGAAGGCGAAATCCGTATCGCCGAGCAGTTCGGCATTGTTTACCTGTTGCTCAACGTGGTGCGCGATCAAAACCTGATCGAGAAGCACGGTAAGGAGGAGGGCATCGATATCAAGGTCGACTGGACTCAGTTGTCAGGTGGCGCGGCAGTCAATGATGCCTTGTTGTCCGGCTCCATCGATATTGCCGGGGCCGGCGTCGGCCCGCTGTTGACCATCTGGGACCGCACTCATGGCAGGCAGAACGTCAAGGCCGTGGCCTCGCTGGGCAACTTCCCGTACTACCTGCTGAGCAATAACCCGCAGGTCAAAACCATCGCCGACTTCACCGAAAAAGACCGTATCGCGGTACCGGCCGTGGGCGTTTCAGTGCAGTCGCGCTTCCTGCAATACGCCGCTGCCAAACAGTGGGGCGACAAGGACTTCAACCGGCTGGACAAGTACACCATCGCCGTCCCGCATCCGGATGCCACCGCTGCGCTGATCGCCGGTGGTACGGAGCTGAGCGGGCATTTTTCCAACCCGCCGTTCCAGGATCAGGCGCTGAAAAATCCAAATGTGCATGTGGTGCTCAACACCTACGACTTGCTCGGCCCCAATTCCCCAACGGTGCTGTTTGCCACCGAGAAGTTCCGTAGCGACAACCCGAAAACCTACAAGGCCTTTATCGAGGCCCTGGCTGAAGCCGCCGAGTTTGCCCAGAACGACAAGGGCGCGGCCGCTGACACTTATATCCGCGTGACCAAGGCCAATATCGACCGCGCCGAGTTGCTTAAAATCATCGACAACCCGCAGTACGAGTTCAGCGTAACGCCGAAAAATACCTATCCGCTGGCCGAGTTCTTGTACCGCGTGGGTGCGATCAAAAATAAACCTGACTCCTGGAAGGATTACTTCTTCCAGGACGCAAAACCGTTGCAGGGGAGCTGACAATAATGAATGCCTCGGTGCAAGGCCACACGGCCAGCCACTTGAATGCAACAGGGCCAGCCCTGTTGTCGGTCGACCAGGTCAGTCTTGAATACCGCACGCCGCAGCGTGTGGTGCGGGCGACTCATCAGGTCAGCTTTGAAATCGATCCGGCCGACCGTTTCATCCTGCTTGGACCTTCGGGATGCGGCAAGTCGACCTTGCTCAAGGCTGTGGCCGGTTTTCATGCCCCCTGTGAAGGGCAGATCCGCCTGCAGGGCCAACCCGTCACCGCCCCGGGGCCAGACCGCATGGTGGTGTTCCAGGAGTTCGACCAGCTGCCACCCTGGAAAACGCTCAAGCAAAACGTGATGTTCCCGTTGCTGGCGTCGAAAACCTTGCCTCGGCGCGAGGCCGAGGAGCGGGCTCTGCATTATCTGGACAAGGTCGGTCTGGCGGCATTTGCCGATGCTTACCCGCACACCTTGTCCGGTGGCATGAAGGCCCGGGTGGCGATTGCCCGTGCCCTGGCCATGCAGCCGAAAATCCTGTTGATGGACGAACCCTTTGCAGCTCTCGACGCCCTGACCCGACGCAAGATGCAGGAAGAATTGCTGCTGCTCTGGGAGGAGGTGCGCTTTACCTTGCTGTTTGTCACCCACTCCATCGAAGAGGCGCTGGTGGTCGGCAACCGTATCCTGCTGCTGTCGCCGCATCCGGGGCGGGTGCGGGCCGAGATCAACAGCCATCAGTACAACCTGCACAGCCTTGGCGGTGCGCAATTTCAGCACACGGCGCAGCGCATCCATCGGCTGCTGTTTGATGAAGCGCACGCCGGTACCGACGAACAACCGCTGAATTTCGCCGATATCTGTATCGCTTATTGAGCTGTGGAGGATTGTCCGATGAATCAATCATCATCTGTACGCCAGGAATATGAAGTGGTCCTGGAGCCGCTGCTAAGTGTGCCGCTGGAGCGCCAATTGCCGTTGAGCCAGCGTCTGTGGCAGCAGGGCTGGTTACGTAAAAGTCTGATCCTGATTGTGCTGGCTGTGCTTTGGCAACTGGTGGCGCGCTATCAGGACAACGACCTGCTGCTGCCGACGTTTTTGCAAACAGCCAGTGCGCTGTATGACGGCCTGATCAGCGGCGAGTTGCTGAGCAAGGTGGGTATTTCCCTGGTGGTACTGCTCAAGGGCTATCTGATCGGCATCGTGCTGGCGTTTGCCCTGACCACGCTGGCGGTTTCGACTCAGTTGGGCCGTGATCTGCTGAGTACCCTGACTTCGATGTTCAACCCGCTGCCGGCGATTGCCCTGTTGCCGCTGGCGCTGCTGTGGTTCGGCCTGGGGCAGAACAGCCTGATTTTCGTGCTGGTGCATTCGGTGCTCTGGGCCCTGGCCCTGAACACCTATGCCGGGTTTCTCGGGGTGTCGGAGACCCTGCGCATGGCCGGGCGCAATTACGGGCTGAAGGGAATTCGCTTTGTGCTGTTTATTCTTATTCCGGCGGCGCTGCCTTCGATCCTTGCCGGTCTGAAAATCGGCTGGGCCTTTGCCTGGCGCACGCTGATCGCCGCCGAGCTGGTGTTTGGTGCCACCAGCGGCAAGGGCGGCCTGGGCTGGTATATCTTCCAGAACCGCAACGAGCTGTACACCGACAAGGTGTTCGCCGGGCTGGCGGTGGTGATTCTGATCGGCCTGCTGGTGGAGAACCTGGTGTTCGATACCCTGGAGCGCGTCACGGTCAAGCGCTGGGGCATGCAACGCTGACCAGCAAAACCGAGTGGGAGCGAGCCTGCTCGCGAACGACCTTCGCGAGCAGGCTCGCTCCCACAGGAGGGCCTGATCGTCAACCGAGTTTCTACAGGCTCAGCCCCACCCCGCGCAATATTACCGAGGTGATGGTCTGTACCGCCTGATGGTATTGCTGGTCGGACAGCGGCTGATGGCCGTTGAGTGCGCAGACCTGATAGTCGAAGTCGGCATAGTGCTGGGTCGAGGCCCAGATCATGTACAACAACGCTGAAGGCTCCACCGGGTTGATGCGTTTTTCGTCCACCCACTGGCGTATTTTCTGCTCCATGAGTTTGGCACCCTTGGCCATATGCTCATCGAGCATGTCCTGGAACATCGGTGCACCACGCATGATTTCGTTGGCCCACAGTTTGGAGCCGTGGGGACGGGTGCGTGAATGGTTCATCTTTTCCATGATGTAGCTGGTGAGCACCACCCGCGGGTCGTCGAACTTTTCGAAACAGGCACCTTCCAGCCCCCAGGTGTCCAGCAGGTTGACCAGAACTTCGCGGTACAGCTCGTCCTTGGTGGAAAAGTAGTAGTGCAGGTTGGAGCGCGGCAGTGCGGCTTGCAGGGCGATATCGGCCATCTTGGTCCCGGCATAGCCTTGTTCGGCGAAGACTTTCTCTGCGGCCAAAAGGATTTTTTCGACGTTTTTGCGGCGGATCTTTACTTTCGGGTTGCTCATCGAGTACCTGATTTATCACGACAGGAGAGGGCTGCGGCTGACGACACAGCATAGGTCAATTGCCAGGGGGCGCTGTGCGGAAAATCTCGGCGTACAACGGCCAGTGATCCGATACGCCCTGGGCATGACGGGCGCCATCGAAGCGTGCCGGGGTGCCCCAGCGGTTGACCTGATAAGGGCTGCTGTACACCAGGCGAATGCTCTGCGGATCAACCTGCCAGCCATTGAAACCGCTGGCAGCGGTCATCTGTGGCGGGAACAGAAGCATGTCGAAGAACGACCACTCGCGTTTGCTGTGGTAGTAGTAACTGCCTTTGCAGCCCGCGCAGCCGATGAACTGGGACACCGCCCAGGTGCTGGCCAGGTCTTTGGCGATATAGCCGTGCTGCTGTTCTTCGCCGGCATTGATATTGAAGTCGCCGCCGACAATGGGCAGCACATCGTCCGGCAGTTCGCGCTTGAGCCGGGCCAGGTAGGCGACGGCCTGCTGGCGCAGGTAGCCCGGCGCACCGCCTGAGGGCAGGTGCAGGGAGAAAATCGCCGCTTTCTGGCCATCAGGCAACAACAGGCGAACTTCGAGAATGCCCCGGGTTTTGCTCACCCGTGCCGGGTCATCATTCCCCAGCGCCTGGTAGGGCACTGGATGCAGGCGGGCGGTGTCCCATTGAGGCAAACGGCTGAGTACTGCGGTGTCGATACCGCGCTCGTCCCAGCCCTCGATCAGTACGCGGGTCTGGTAGCCGGACGTGTTCAGGCGGGCATTGAGTTGCTCGACAACCTTGATGTTCTCAACTTCGTTGAGCATCAGGATATCCGGCCCGCGGCCTTGATTGATCTGTTTGATCATGGCGCTGAGGCGCTTGAGTTTTTCATCGAGCAAAGTCGGGGTCCAGTCGTTTTCTTCACACTCCTTGCGCCACGCCGGGACCTGGATTTTTGCGCAGCTGGCCAGGTACTCCGGGTGCGCGCGCTTGACGCTCAAGGGCAGGTAGGCGAAGTCGTCCTTGCCGTTGTCGTGCTCGGTGTCGAACAGGTTTTCGACGTTCCAGGTCATTAGCGAGACCCGGCCAGCTTCAGGCTCGACATGATTGGCGCAGGCGGTCAGCAGCAGGGTGCAGACGACGATCAGTAAATGGGTACGCAGCAGTTTCATTGGCAGTCTATCCAGGCATAAAGGTCTGTGAGGGGGGATGCAGGCTTGTTTATGGGGGCGGGCTTCACAGGGAAATAAACACCCCCGCCAACGCAGCACTCATCAGATTGGACAGGGTTCCGGCAATTACTGCGCGCAGGCCCAGGCGGGCGATATCCTGACGCCGCGAGGGCGCCATGACGCCCAGGCTGCCGAGCAGGATGCCGATCGACGACAGGTTGGCAAAACCGCACAGGGCAAAGGTGACGATCACCTGGGTGGGCCCCGACAGTACCTGGATGCCTTTGGCAGCGGCTTGGACCGGGTCAAGATAGGCCGCGAAATCGACATAGGCGACGAACTCGTTGAGCACCAGTTTTTCGCCGATAAAACTGCCTGCCGTCATGGCCTCGCTCCACGGTACGCCGAGGACAAAAGCCAGTGGCGCAAACACATGGCCAAGAATCAGTTGCAGGCTCAGGTGGGCAAAACCGAACCAGTTGCCCACCCAGCCCAGGATGCCGTTGAGCATGGCTATCAGGGCAATAAAGGCCAGCAGCATCGCGCCCACATTAAGGGCCAGTTGCAGGCCGTTACTGACCCCCAGTGCGGCGGCGTCGATGACATTCGCCGGTTTATCGTCGGGGTATACCTCGATGTCACTGAAGTTGTCGCGCGGTTCAGCGGTTTGCGGCTCCATCAGCTTGGCCATCAGCAAACCGCCGGGGGCAGCCATAAAACTGGCAGCAATCAGGTATTTAAGCTCCACGCCCAGGCTGGCATAGCCGATCAGCACCGAACCTGCGACCGAAGCCATGCCGCCGACCATCACCGCGAACAGTTCAGAGCGGGTCATACCGTCCAGAAACGGGCGCACCACAATGGGCGCTTCGGACTGGCTGACAAAAATATTCGCCGTGGCCGACATCGACTCGGTACGGCTGGTGCCCAGCACCCGCTGCAAGCCGCCGCCAATCACGCGGATCACCACACTCATGATGCCCAGGTAGTAAAGGATGGCGATAAAGCTGCTGAAAAACACAATCAGCGGCAGCACCTTGATCGCAAAAACAAAGCCCTGGCTGCCAAACACTTCGCTCATTTTGCTACCTGCCAGAGGGCCGAAGACAAAGCTGATGCCTTCATTGCCATAGTCTTGCAGCAGGGCAACCGAATCGCTGATCGCAGCCAGCGTTGCCTGGCCCCATGGCACATAGAGGGCGAAGGCACCCAGGCCTGCCTGCAATACAAATGCCCCGACTACGGTCTGCAACTTGATTGCCCGGCGGTTGCTGGACAGCAGCACCGCCAGGAGAATCAATACCACCACTCCAACGAAACTCATTGACCAGATTCCCGTATGTCACGCATCAAGATCGCACCGGTTCAGAAACCGAAGGCACCGGGCAGCAATTGCTCGACCGTCCACTCGCGGGCCGCCGCCGCTTCGTGGCCGACGCAATACACCACGCAGTGAGGGCTCATCAGATCGTGCATGACCTGACGGCAGGCGCCGCACGGGGAGATCAGCGCCACGTTCGGGGCATACACCAGCATCGCCTTGAAGCTGGCAGGTGCATGGCCCTGGGCAATGGCGCTGAACAGGGCGCCGCGTTCGGCACAGTTGGTCAGGCCGTATGAGGCGTTCTCGACGTTGCAGCCGCGAATGATCCGGTCATCGGCGGTGAGCAGCGCCGCACCCACCGGGAAGTTCGAGTGCGGGCACCAGGCTGCCCGGGCTGCGGCGATCGCTTCAGGTAACAGGCGCTCGTACTGCGCCTGAGCTTCGGGGCTGCGGTTCATGGGGCGTTGCTCGCGGTGACGTCAGCCAGGGTCTGGGCAACTTTTTCAATCCGTTGTTGTGGCGTGCTTGCTCCCGCTGGCTGCCCGGCGCGGTCCTGGGCTTGCAGATAATCGACCAGTGCCTGGAGATCGTTGAGGCCGGTATCCACCCGCTGGCTGGCTTGGTTGAGTACGCTGAAGTTGTCACCGCCCCCGGCCATAAACGAGTTGACCGTGATCCGGTAGGTCTGCTCGGGTAGCACCGGTTTGCCATCGATTTTCAGGCTGTCGGCGATGATCCGCTGGCCCTGGGGCCTGCTGGCATCCCAGCGATAGCTGAGGGTGGCCGATGGCTGCAGGGGATAAAAACCGAAGCCGTTGTTCTGCCATTGCTGCTCCAGCAATTGCTTGAGCTGGGCACC
This sequence comes from Pseudomonas sp. FSL R10-0056, assembly GCF_009600105.1. Classification (NCBI taxonomy): domain Bacteria; kingdom Pseudomonadati; phylum Pseudomonadota; class Gammaproteobacteria; order Pseudomonadales; family Pseudomonadaceae; genus Pseudomonas; species Pseudomonas sp. FSL R10-0056. Next base: position 7,501 of record NZ_WIWL01000214.1, on the reverse strand, counting down.
GCTGAGGGTAAGGATGTTCAGGGTGTTGTTGAACGGTTGCACGGAGGCTACCTGGCCATAGCTCAGGTGCTGCTGGCCGGGTTCGAGCATCAGGTCGGTGCGGATGCCGCCCAGGTTGGTCAGTGCCACCTGTGCACCCAGCGCGCGGGTGGCGTGCAGTTGTGCATCGGCGATCAGGTCGCCCATGGCCGATTCTCCAGCGTCGTTGAGGGTGCGGTTGATTTCGCGGGTGGCGATACGGGCCACGGGTTTGTTCAGGTGTTCGTTGCTGCGCGCTTCAATATCGGCCTGCAGCGCGGCAATTTCTGGCAGCGGCGTGTAGCGCGCGGGGTCAACCACGATGTTTTGTGCCTTAGCATCGAGCAGTTGGTGGTTGACCGGGTCCACGGTGAGGGTGATATGGGTCAGCAGGCGGCCGAACGAGCTGCCCTGGGTGATCAGCTTGTCGCCCAGGCGGCACAGGTAGCCCTGGTGGGTGTGAGCGGTGACCACCACTTTGATTTGCGGGTCCAGACGCCTGGCCACATCGACGATATCGCCCTTGAGCTGGCTGCAATCCTGCTGGTCGAAGCGTTCGGTGGTTTCACCGCCCTGGTGGATCACCGCGACCACGGCATCCACCCCTTGTTTGCGCAGTTCGGGCAGTTGCGCGTTGATCGCCTCGGCCTCGTCAATGGTGTACAGACCGTCCATGCTCTGCTGGCTTACATAGGCCGGGAGGTCGCGCAACACCGCGCCGACAAAGGCGATTTTGGCGCCGTTGGCCTGCTCGATACGGTAAGCAGGCAGCAGTGGTTTGCCGGTTTGCGCGTCGATCAGGTTGGCCGCCATATAGGGGAAGCGCGTGCCGCTGTAGTTGTTGTCAAACTGGCAGGCCTTGTCCGGTCGCGGCGACACGCAGCCGCCATTGATCTGGCGTTGCAACTCCAGTTTGCCCAGATCCAGTTCATGGTTGCCAACCACACTGAACTTGAGCCCCAGTTCGCCGAGGGCTTCGAGCGTCGGCTCATCGGCCCACATCGAAGACATCGGCGGGCTGCCGCCGATCATGTCGCCCGCACCAATCAACAGCAGTTGCGGGTCCTGTTTGCGCAGTTCGCCAACCACGCCGCTCAGGGCGTTGATACCCCCCGCCTTGAGCGACACTTTGCCAGCCGGTGCCGTGGTATCGGTGTAGGTGAACGGGGTGGCGGCCATATTGCCGTGAAAATCGTTGATCGCGGCAATATTGATAGCGACCGGCTTGATCGGTTGCTGGCAGGCGGCCAGCACCAATGCTGCCGGGATGACCATACTGGCACTGCGCAGACGCGAGAGAAGATTCGACATGCAAGCTCCTTGGTGCCGGTCAGGCGGTACGTGGCTGGCCAGCAGTGGCGGCGGCAGGTGCTGACGAGGTGACGTATTGCGTGCCCAGGCCTGCGCGCAGCAAAAGCATCTTGAGGTGGTCGTTGATCAGTTCAAGGCGATCTTGCAGATGGCTATTGAAGACCATGCCCACCAGCGCGATGGAGATCCCCAGTGCGGTGGCATACAGCGCCGTACCGATGCCACGGGACACTTCGCCCGGGTCGGAAACACCGGCCTCGGCCAGTGCCTTGAAGGTGTCGATGATGCCCATGATGGTGCCGAGCAGGCCCAGCAGCGGCGCACCGGCGACCACGGCTTCGAGGATCCACAGGCTGTGGGACAGCTTGCCGCGCATGGAGATGTAAATGGCCTGGCCTAGGTCTTCAAGCTCCTGGTGCGAATGCAGTTGGCGACGGCCGTCGTAGATCTGCGAGAGCAGTTGCAGGGGCAGGCTGTCGCGCGCGGTCAGCCCGGCAGGCAGGTCGGCGATGCTGCGGACTTTGCCATTGACCGCAGGCACCAGCTGACGCGCCTTGCGCAGCGAGTAGCTGAAGAAGATGCAGCGTTCGACGACCACAAAAGCGGCCAGGGCTGCGGCGCCGTACATGACGTAGAAGGTGATGTCGTGGAGCAGATTCATGTTCATTCGGGGTGTCCTCTAAATACGTTCATGACCCGGGCCTGTCGTGCTGGCAGGCCCGGGTGCGGGGGTCAGAAGCTGGCTTCGAAAGAGACCATGGCAGTGCGTTCTTCACCGACGTTGTAGTAAGGCGTGGCGGCGCTGACGCCGTTGACCGGTGCAGCGTTGAACACCACGGTGCGCGCCGATGACAGGTACTCCTTGTCAAACACGTTGAGCATCGAAACGCGAATGGCCGCCGACTTGAGGATCTTCTTGTCCACCGGCAGGCGCACCCCGGCGTTGATATCGAAGGTGGTACGCCCGGAGATTTCCTGGTCGTTGGTCAGGTCGCCGTAGTAGCTGCCCACATACTTGGCGGCCACGTTGCCGTAGTAGCGCTTGTTGTCGTAACCCAGGCTGGCGTTGAGCATGTTTTTCGGCACGTTGGCCAGTTGCTTGCCGGAGGTGGGCAGTTCCTTGTTGCGTGTGGTCACGTCATCCTGCTGCTCGGCGCTGGTATAGGTGTAAGAGGTGTAGTAGTTGAAGTTGTAGGGCAGCAGGCCGCTCCACTCCAGTTCCAGACCCTTGTTGACCACGCTGCCGACGTTGAGCATTTCGTAGTCACCGTCCGCATTGGTGGTCGACAGCTGACGATCCTTGTACGAGATATGGAACAGGGTGGCGCTCAGCAGCATGTCGTCCTGGGTGAAACGCCAACCCAGTTCCTGGTTCCAGCTCAGTTCCGGGGCCAGGCTGATGGAGTCGCCGGCGTTGTAAAGCACGTAGTTGGGCGGCGTACGCATATTGCGGGTGACGTTGTAGAACGCCTGGTGCTGCTCGTTGATCTGGTAGCGCGCACTGAAGTTGGGCAAAAACTCGTGGTACCTGGCATCACGCTTCTCGGGGGCGCTGTACAGGCTGCCGAGGTTGTTGCCATCGCGTTCGACGTACTGGTAGGCAATGCCGCCGGTGAGGGTCAGGTCAGGGGTGACCGTCCACACGTCCTGGGCCCAGATTTTCTGTGCCGGGGTGACGGTGTACTGGTGACGGCCCTGTACCGTGGCGCCATTTTTGTCGGTGAGCTGGTTGCCACTGTTGTAGTCGCCCCAGATATCATCCGGCGTACCGTTTTCGGTGATGCTGATAAAAGGCTGGGTCTGGCGCTGGCGGGCACGTTCATACCAGTAACCGACATCGATGCTGTGGGCTTCGTTGAAGTCCCATTTCAGTTTGGTGGTCACGCCAGGGCGCCAGCTCTCGGTCCATGATGGGCGGTAGTAGGTGTCGTAGGCCAGTCCGCTGAGGTCAAAGTTGCCGGCCTTGTCGCTGGTCGAAGACAGCCCGGTCGCCGATTGGCCGCTGAAGCTGCCGCCATTGGACCAGAAGTAGTAGGGTGCGATGGTCAGCGCCAGGTCGTCACGCAACTGAAAGCGCTGGGTCAGGGTGGCTGATGCGTTTTCAAACGGGTTGCGGTTGATCTTGTAGTACTGGGTCAACTTGCCGCTGCTGTTGTAGATCGGGATTTCGGCATAATCGAGGCCACGGCCCGACTTCTGAAACTGTGCCTTGCTCAGGGTGTTGTAGTTGTAGTTTTCCTGGGTGCTGTATTTGAAGATGGTATTGGTCGAGTTGCCATTGCCATCTTCGAACAAGGTGTTCCACTCAACCCTGTCGGCGCGTACGGTGCCCTTGCCGCGCCACTTTTCGCCTTCGGTATGGGACGCCGAGACAAAGGTTTTAAAACCATTCAAATCGCCGGTGTTAATCCGCGCGAATGATTTGTTCAAACTGTTGGAACCGACCGACTGTTTGACATAGACGCCGAAGTCCTTGGTCGGGCGCATGGTCACCAGGCCAATGTTGCCGCCACTGGAGCCGATATGCGGGCCGTCGATTTCCGAAGAACCTTGGGTAACGAAGACCTCACCGAGGTTTTCCGGGTCGCCGAGCAGGTTGGCATACACCGCATAGTCCCCGGAATCGTTGATCGGGATACCGTCCGAGGAGACGCCGACCTGGTCGGAGTTCATCCCGCGCATGGTGAAACTGGTGCCGCTTACCCCTGATGCGTCGGTGCTGGAAACGTTGATGCCGGGGGTGTACTTGAGCTTGTCGATGGCGTTGGCAGTCGGTGCCATTTCGTCCATCGCTTCCTTGGTTACGGTCGAACGGCCTTTGGCGCTGTCTTCTTCGACCATAAGCCCATTACCCAGACTCTGTCCGGTGACATTAACCTTGCCTATATCAACGGTATCTTCTGCGAGCGTTGATAACGTCCAGCCGCCAACCCCAACGGCCAGTAGCGTTGCGAATAAAGTATTGAGTTTCAAAACAGTTTCCCCTAAGCGTAAGTGTCAGAGCTGACGTGCTTTAGTTATGGCTCTGTGTTGTATACAAGCGTGGCGCTGAAACGGTATTTATCCTTGCCCGAGAAACTTTCCTCGGGGAAGGGCACAACTTTATCGAGGCGTTGCAAGCTGGTTTGTGCGGCGCGATTGAGCAGCATGTTGGTCGCCTTCTTTTCAATGCCCGAGTCGAGCACCTTGCCGCTACGGTCAACCAGCAACCACACCACCACATTGCCTTGCGGGCGTTGCAGTGAAGCCTCGCGGCCTCGCGGGTATTGCTTGTATTTCTCCAGCTCCGCCAGCAGCCGGGCGATATAGCGGCTCTCCAGGTCTGCCGGGTTGGCGCGCGGGGCCTGGGCAATCGGTCTGGCTGGCGCTACAGGGGGGGCCGTAGCGGGTGCAGGCGTGGGCGCTTGCAGCACAGGCTGAGGCTGAGGCCTGGATGGTGTCGGTACGGCCTTGACCACCTGCGGCTTGGGCTTGGGTGGCGGCGGCCTGGGAGCTGGCGGTTTGGGTTTGGGTGGTGGGGGAGGCGCGATTTCCACGGCTTCGACCACTTCCTCCTCCGGTGGTGGCAACTCGGCGACTTGCTCGGGCTCCGGTTCAGGCTCGGGAGGGGGAGGCAGCAGTTCATCCAGATCTATCAGGGCCACTTCGACGCTGCTGTCGTCGTATTTGGGCGTGATTTTCAGGTCCGTGTCCATGCTGCTATGGACGGCCACCGCCAGCAGGCAGATGGCCGGCAAACAGGCGATGGCTTTGCGTGATTTGAAAAAAACCGACATGGCCTACAGCTTCCGCGTCGCAATGGAGACAGACGAGAAGCCGCTGCCCTTGAGCACATCCATCACGCTGACCAGACGCGCCACCTCAACACCTGCATCGCTGTTGAGGATGATCACCATCTTTTCTTCAGGGTTTTCCATGGCCTTGAGTTGAGCCACCAGATCGCTCTGGTTCAGATCCTTGCCATCCAGTTGCAGGCGCTCGTCCAGGCCCAGGGTGATGACCGCCTTGTTTTGCGGCTTGAGCTGCTGCGCATGAGCGGCACCTGGCAACTGGGTCTTGATGCCGAGTGCGGGTATCACGTTGAGACTGATCAATACAAAAAACACCAGCAGGAACATCATCACGTCGATCATCGGGATGATTTCGATATGCAGACGCTTTTTCTTGGGTTCTTCCCAGCTTCGCATTGCGTGTACTCCAATCCACAGAGGGGATCAAAAAGCTGAACATCCGTTCAGGTTTTCACTTGCGGTTTGCCAGGACGCAGAAGAAATGCCCAGAACCTGTCTCAAGTGACAGGTTGCAAAGGTAGAGGGGGGCTGTTTCATTTTGATTTCAGATTTTGTGTATTTTTTTGTTTTTTTTAATATCGAAACTAAACTGATTTTTGTGGTTAAAAGTGCCGTCTTTTCAGGATTTTGCAGGCATTTGCTTGAAATAGTATTTCGTTGCAGGGTGGCCAGGATAAATTTTTATAAACTTGACAGGCCTGTCAGCTTATAGATTTGGCATCAGGAATCATTCGCCATAACGCTGTTTTTCCACGGTTTTGGCTGTGCAGATGTCAAAGTGCTACTAATCTATTGTTGTTATGCAAAGGCATTGGCATGATGATATTAATCTGAAGTGCCGGCTGTTGAGATCAAGGGTTTAGCGGAGCGAACGCCATGCAGTTATTCAAAAAGCTGTTGAATATTTTGGGGCAGGCTGAGCGCAGCCGTGCTCACGTGGATAACCCTTTTCTGGTACCGCTTGAATTTGAAAGCCTCAAGCGTGAGCTGAATATCGTCGAGCAAGCCCGGCGCCATGGCGAGCAGGGCTATCCCCCCGTGGAAGCCACCCGGCTGACGGCCATTGAAGAACAGATCCGCACGACCCTTGAGTCAGAACGGCACAAGGTGCTGGCCTGGGCCGAGGCGCGCATCGCCCTGGTGCAAACCCGCCTGACAGCACTGGATATTGTTGGCACGGTAAAACGTTGCGGCGAATTTGATCAGGCGTTCGAGCGGGCGGCACAGGACCTGCTGAACAATTACGCCGTACGCCTGCAACGTCTGGAATACCGCGCACGGGAGCGCGAGGCTGAATTGTGCGCCTTGCGTGCGCAAAATCACGCCGGGTATGGCAAACAGCAGAAGCGTCGCAACGAAGCACTGGGTGTGTACCAGGACGAAATTGCAGATGTACGCAACGAACTGATGGCACTCAAGCATGAGTTCCTTGAACAGTTGGAGTCCGATGTGCTGGCCTGCAATGAGCAACTGGTGAGGTATCAGTCAGTTCTGGACGAAAAACGCAATCTGAAACCGCGCCTGGCCAGTGGCCTGAACAAGGCCGAAATGGTCATGGCGGGGCTTGTGCAATGCTATCGCGCCGAAAACCAGCTGCACCGTAATGGTCGGCGGGTGCCGGCTTACTTCAGTGACAGTATTGTGTTGCAGTCGCTGGCACTGCCCGACAGCAATACGGCCGAGGATGAAGTGAACCTGGCTTTGCAACAGCAGGCACTGACGCAGCTGATTGAGCAGCTTGAGCCGATTCGCGGGCGGATCCAGTCCTCGTTCTTTCAAAAGTACAATCAGCTGATGCCCCTGTCCTGGCTGCCTGAATACCCTCCGGCCATGGAAAACCGCATCGCCGCAGAGCCGGTTTGACACCCCGCAGGCTGGTTGTCTAGGACCAGCCCAGGGTTGCCGCGGTCAGTAGCAGGTACCGGGTACCTTTGGCCAGGGTGACGATCAGCACGAAACTCCACAGCGGTTCGCGCATGACCCCGGCGATCATGGTCAGCGGATCGCCGATAATCGGCATCCAACTCAGCAGCAGTGACCAGCGCCCGTAACGCAGATAGAACTGCTGGGCCCTGTCGAGCTTTTGCTCGCTGACCGGAAACCAGCGCTTGTGCCGAAAGCGTTCCACCGAGCGGCCCAACAGCCAATTCAGTACCGAGCCCAGCACATTGCCCAGGGTGGCGACAGCCAGCAGGGTCAGGGCTGCATATTTGCCTGACAGCAGCATGCCGACCAACACGGCTTCCGACTGCATGGGCAGCAGCGATGCTGCGCCAAAGGCGGCGAGGAACAGACCCAGATAGCTGGTTAATTCAAACACGTAAACTTCCAGTGTAGATGGACACCGCCGCATACCTTGTGGGAGCGGGCTTGCTCGCGAT
>NZ_WIWL01000213.1:0-26374 GCF_009600105.1 Pseudomonas sp. FSL R10-0056 | reverse complement strand
ACCGCAGCTCTTAAGTACGCCACAAAACCTGTGGGAGCGCGGCTTGCCCGCGATGGCATCCATACGGTGAGCCTGCAGACCGCGCCGCCTGCATCGCGAGCAAGCCCGCTCCCACAATGGATCCTGCAGACCGCAGCTCTTAAGTACGCCACAAAACCTGTGGGAGCGCGGCTTGCCCGCGATGGCATCCATACGGTGAGCCTGCAGACCGCGCCGCCTGCATCGCGAGCAAGCCCGCTCCCACACTATTCCCTGCGCCCGCCCGCTACATCCCCAGCCAATTCGGCAACGCCAGCGACACAAACGGCACATAGGTCACCAGCACCAGGAACGCCAGCATCACCAGTAACCACGGCGATACCGCACGTACCACTCGAGTGAGCGGCATGCCCGTGACCGCCGAGGTGACAAACAGGTTTAGCCCGGTGGGTGGGGTGATCAGGCCGATTTCCATATTCACCACCATGATGATGCCCAGGTGGATCGGATCAATGCCCAGTTGCATGGCAATCGGGAACAGGATCGGCGCCAGAATCAGGATGATTGCCGAAGGCTCCATAAAAGTCCCTGCAACCAACAGCACAATATTGACCACCAACAGGAACTCAATCGGGGTAAAACCCTGCTCCACCACCCAGGCGGTAATCGACTGCGGGATCTGCTCGGTGGTCAGCACATGGGCAAAAAGCATGGCGTTGGCAATGATAAACATCAGCACCACGCTCAGCTTGCCCGCCTCGACAATCACCTTCGGGCATTCGCGGACGGTCATGTCCTTGTAGATAAAGATCGCCACGAACGCTGCATACACCGCCGCCACCGCAGCCGCTTCGGTAGGGGTGAACATGCCCGAGTAAATACCGCCGAGAATGATCACGATCAACATCAGGCCCCAGCCGGCACGGCGCCCGGCGGTGACGATTTCCTTGAACGAGGCCCGGGGCAGCGATGGCATGTCCTTGACCCGCGCCAGGATGTAGATGGTCACCATCAATACCAGCCCCAGCAACAGACCCGGCACAACACCGGCCATAAACAGCTTGCCCACCGAGGTTTCGGTGGCGGTAGCGTAAACCACCATGACGATCGACGGCGGAATCAGGATGCCCAGGGTCCCGGCGTTACAGACGATACCGGCAGCAAAATCCTGCTTGTAGCCAGAACGGACCATGCCGGCGATAACGATCGAGCCCACCGCCGCCACCGTGGCCGGAGAAGAGCCACTCAGCGCCGCAAACAGCATGCAGGCCAGGATTGCGGCGATGGCCAGGCCACCCTTGATATGCCCGACGCAGGCGTTGGCGAAATCGATCAGGCGCCGGGCCACGCCGCCGCTGGTCATGAATGCACCCGATAGCAGGAAAAACGGGATCGCCAGCAATGTGTAGTGCTCGCTGGTTTCAAACAGCTTGATCGCCAGCGAACGCACCGAGTCATTACTGAAGAACAGAATGGTCATGGCCCCGGACAAGCCCAGGGAAATCGCCACCGGAATACCGACAAACATCAGCACGAACAGGGCGACAAAAAGGAAGGCAATAGTCATTTTGGAGTCCCCTGCTGGTCGTTTTCCGCCAGTTTGACGGCGTCGTCCACTTCACTGTGCAAGCCCAGGCCTTGCTGCTTGCCCTGAATGATGCGGATAAAAACCTGCAGAAAACGCACAAACATCAAGGCAAAACCGATCGGCACGATCATCACGATTTGCCATTGCCTGATACCGAAGCGGTCCAGGTCTTCGGCACTGGTGCCAACGGCATACAACGTGGCCACCCACTGCTCGCTGGAGTACGCCATCAGCACGCAATAGCCCAGGCAAATGGCCACTGCCAGCAAGGCCACCCGCCGCTGATTGGCAGGCTTGAACTGGCGCACCAGCAAGTCGACGCCAATATGCGCGCCAATGCGCACGCCCCAGGCCAGGCCGACAAAAATCAGCCAGCCGAACATGGCCTTGGTCAGGGCCACACTCCAGGTCATCTCCTGGGCGACGTAGAGAATACTGTCGCCGATGCCGAGCAGGGTCTCGTTGGCGAACGGCAGCGAGTCCCCCAGGGAATAGAAAACACCATAGAGGTTGTTGAATACGACATACGCGAAGGTGACCAGGGTCATGCCTGCAAGCAGGAATGCCACCAGCATTTCTTCCGCGTGATTCCAGACACGAACGGCTGCGTGCATGGGTAATCTCCCTTGAAAGAACGGTCGAGAAACGACAAAGCAAAGGTTGCCGTGGCGATCCCCTGCGGGACCACCGACGGCAATCAGCGCTGGCGACTATTAACTGCTTTGGTTGGCCTGCTCGGCGGCCGCGATCACATCAGGGCCGATGTCGCTCTCGAACTTCTTCCATACCGGGCGCATGGCTTCACGCCACAAGTCGCGCTGTTCCGGGGTAAGGATGATGATTTCGCTGTTGCCGGAATCGGCAATGCGCTGGCGGGAAGCCTGGTTAAGCGCCTCGGCCTGCTTGTTCACCTCCACGGTGACCTCGGCCATGACCGCATCCAGGGTGTTGCGCACCTCTTCAGGCAGGCCATTCCAGAACTTGGTATTGGTGATCACCATGTAATCGATGGCGCCATGGTTGGACTCGGTGAAGAACTTCTGCACCTCATACACGTTCTGGCTTTCGTAGTTGGACCAGGTATTCTCGGTGCCATTCACCACACCGGTCTGCAAGCCCTGATAAACCTCGGCAAAACTCATCTTGCGTGGCGCCGCGCGCAGGGCCTTGAACTGCTCATCCAGCACGGCGGAAGCCTGTACGCGGAACTTCAGGCCGCGGGCGTCCTTGGGCTCGTAGAGCGCCTTGTTGGCGGACAGTTGCTTCATCCCGTTATGCCAGTAACCAAGCCCGGTAATGCCCTTGCCTTCCATCGACTTGAGCAGAGCCTGACCTTGCGGGCTTTGCTGGAAACGGTCGAGGGCCTGGATATCAGTGAACAGAAAGGGCAAATCGAAAATCTGGATCGGCTTGGAGTAATGCTCGAACTTGGCCAGCGACGGCGCCAGCAGTTGCACGTCACCCAGCAGCAGCGCTTCCATTTCCTTGCCGTCGCCAAACAGCGAGGAGTTCGGATAGACCTCGACCTTGACCTGCCCGGGCAGGCGTTCCTCGGCCAGTTTCTTGAACAACAGCGCGCCCTGCCCCTTGGGTGTGTGCTCGGCGACAACGTGGGCGAATTTGATGCTGATGGGGTCGGCAGCGCCCGCAAAACCTGCGAATAATGGCAATGCGCAGGCCAGAGCCTTGAGAGTGTGCTTGAACATGGGACATACCTCTTGTTGTTATAGATTTGGTAGTGCCTGGTGTTGCCTGTGCTGCGTTTAACCGCTTCGCCTGGCCTCAGTTACAAGGCAGACCGGCCCGGCGCAATACCCGCCGGGCAAGGCCGATGACCGGGGCATCGACCATTTGCCCGTCGAGCACAAACACCCCGCCTGTGGATGCAACCGCATCCAGAACCCGCCGCGCCCAGTCCAGCTCGTCCTGACGCGGCATAAAAGCGGCGTGAATCACTGCCACCTGGCCCGGATGAATGCACAGCAGGCCGCCAAAGCCCATATCCCTGGCATCGGCCGCCATGCGGGCCATGCCGGCGCTGTTGTTGATGTCCGCAAATACACTGTCCAGCGGCGGCGCCAGTTGCGCCAGGACGCTGTGCAGCAAAATGGCGTAGCGGGCCTGATCGAGAATGCGCTGCGCGCCAGCCGTATCGCTGGCCAGGCCCAGGTCCAGGCCCAGGTCCAGCGCACCGAAACTCAGGCGTTCCACCCCGCGAGCCCGGGCAATGGCCGGCAATTCAAGCAAGCCCCTGGCGCTTTCGATAATCGGCCACACCGGCTTGCCACACGCCGCAGCCTGTTCGACCTGTGCAGCGCTTTCGGCCTTGGGCAGCAATACCGCCACCACGCCGGGCTGGCGACGGCACAACTCGATATCGGCTGCCTGCTGCTGATGCTGCGGCGCATTGATCCGCACCAGCACCCTGGCCTGCGGATTGTCATTAAGGAAAGCATCCAGACTGGCGCGGGCCTGGGCCTTGAGGTCCTCGGCCACAGCGTCTTCCAGATCGACGATCACCTGATCGGCGCCGCTTTGCAGCGCCTTGGGTATCCGCTCGGGGCGAGTAGCCGGGACGAACAGCGCTGAACGAATGCTGGTGTTATCCATCACGATGCTCCATGCCTTATACCGCTCCTAGTTGATGCAGACGCTGGATCTCGTCCGCGCCATAACCCAGTTCACCCAGCAGGCTGTCGGTGTGCTGGCCCAGACCGGGAACCGCCTCCATACGCGGCTCGAAAGCGGTGTTGCACCCCGGTGGCAGCAGCGCCGGCAACTTGCCCGCCGGGCTGTCCACTTCGCACCAGCGTTTACGGGCGGCCAGTTGCGGATGAGCCCACACACCGGCCATATCGTTGACATGGGCATTGGCAATCGATGCCCCGTCGAGCCGGGCAATCACTTCATCGGCACCCATGCCGGCAAAGGTTTCGACAATGATGGCCCGCAGCTCGTTGCGATTCTCTGAGCGCCGCGCATTGGCATTAAAGCGCGGGTTGCTCGCCAGGTCTGGCTGTAGCAACACCCTGTCGCAAAATTGCTGCCATTCGCGTTCATTCTGCAGGCCAAGCATCACCGTGCCGCCATCGCCGGTGGGGAACGGCCCGTAGGGGTAGATGGTGGCATGCGCGGCCCCCGCCCGTGGCGGGGGCGCGGCACCGTCGTAGGCGTAATACAGCGGATAGTTCATCCACTCCACCAGACTCTCGAGCATCGACACATCGATACGGCTGCCCTCCCCGGTCTTGTCCCGCAGCAGCAGCGCCGAAAGCACTCCGGTGTAGGCATACATGCCTGCAGCGATATCGGCAATCGAGCAACCGGCCTTGGCCATGTCATGTTCATCCGGCCCGCCGGTCACCGACAAAAACCCGCCTTCACTCTGGATCAGCAGGTCGTAAGCCTTTTTCTGCTCGTAGGGTCCGCCTTCGCCGTAACCGGAAATATCGCAGACGATCAAGCGCGGGAAACGCTCATGCAGGGTTGCAAACGACAACCCCATACGTTCTGCTGCTCCCGGCGCCAGGTTCTGTACCAGCACATCGGCCGTGGCCAGCAGCTTGTCGAGCACGTCCGCAGCTTGCTGCTGCTTGACGTTGAGGGTCAGGCTTTCCTTGGAGCGATTGGTCCAGACAAAGTGCGAGGCCAGACCATTGACCCGCCCGTCATAGTCGCGGGCAAAGTCGCCGGAGCCGGGGCGCTCGATCTTGATCACCCGTGCACCGAGATCAGCCAGCTGGCGGGTGCAAAACGGCGCGGCGATAGCGTGCTCCAGGCTGATCACGGTAATGCCGTCCAGCGGCCGGGGTTTGTGCGCGGTGGCGGTCATGATGGTCTCCCGATGCAGGTCAGTACACTCAAGTCGTCAAGATGGCGCAGGTGCCAGACCTGCTTGAGCAGCCCGCTGGCCTGTTCGTCGCTACGCGCTCCCGAGAAGGCCAGCAGGCGACGAAACTTGTCTTCCAGTTCGGCGCGGCTCAACGTATTGCCCGGGTCGCCCCTGGGCTCATCGATGCTGCCCTGCAGGCTGCGCCCCTGCACCGTGGTCACCAGCACCCGGCCCAGCCAGCGTTGTGGATACGCATCGTCAACGTCGTTATCGAGGACCATGCTCACCTTGTCGCGAAACGCACCAACGCGCGCATCGCTCAGCGCATGCTGATGAAACTCGGGCAAGCCGGCCTTGCCATAGACGGCAATCAGGCCCAGCACCGTGCCCATGGAAAACTTGGCCTGGTGCACGCTCTGCGGCACCTCTACGCGGCCCAATACATCGATGGCGGCTTGATGGACGCGGGTGGTGACACTGGCAATGTCCTCTGCTCCAAGCCCCTCCCGCTGCATCAACGCCAGCAGCGCATCGGCCGCCGGGTGGGTGTGGCGGCACGAGGCGTGAAACTTGAACGAAGTCTCCGTCAGCGCCCAGCGGCTGCCCAGGCGATCGGACAGGCACGCCGGGTTGGCGTCGCTGGACATGCCGGCAGCCATGCCCTGCTCACCCTCAAGAATATTTTGCGCACCGCTCAGACCCTCGCCCGTCAGGTAAGCAGCCAGCAAACCATCAGCGGCGGCCTTGGCGGTATGCAGCTGCTTGGAGTCCGCGGCATCGCGCAGAAACTCCCACAGGCCCGCGGCCTGGGTCCCGGCAGTGCCCAGCAGGTGGGTGAACTGCTGCGGGTTGAACCCCATCAGCTTGCCGACCCCCACCGCTGCCGCCAGGGTGCCGACCGTAGCCGTGGTGTGAAAGATGCGGTAATGCGAACGGCCAAGAAACTCACCGATGCGAATGCCCGCTTCATAACCGGCGACGGCGGCGACAATCAGATCGCGACCCGATTTTCCCAGGTCCTGTGCCGCCGCCAGCACCGCAGGAAACACCACGGTCGCCGGGTGCAGCACGGAGCTGTTATGCAGGTCGTCCTGCTCCACCAAATGGGAGCTGGCGCCATTGACCAGCGCGGCAAAATACGCCGAGGTGGTCTGGCCGTTGACCAGAATACCGGCAGGCCCGGTGCCCGGGCCCATCTTCGCCGCGTAGCGTTCAAACAACGGGATCGGATGCGCGCCCTGACTGGCCAGGGCCGATCCCAGCCAGTCGAGAAACAGCTCTTCAGTGCGGCTGATAACGGCTTCGGGTAATTGCTGGTAATCCAGGCTGGCCAAAAAACGGGTGAGCGCTTGCGTGTGCTGACTCATGCCGCGCTCTCCACTCGATTGGACAACTCGATCAGGTTCAGATCCGGGTCGCGCAGGTAAATCGAGCGAATCGGCCCCTGGGCACCGGTGCGCATGACCGGCCCCTCGAGGATGGCGACACCCAGGCCGTGCAGCTGCTCGATCACAGCATCCAACGGGGTCGCGACGATAAAACACAGGTCTGCCGAACCCGGCAGTGGCTGGCTGGCCTTGGGCTCGAACTCGGCACCGGCCTGGTGCAGGTTGATCTTTTGCTGGCCGAACCCAAGGGCATGGCGGCCCTGACCGAACACCACGGGCTGCATGCCCAGCACCCGCCTGTAAAAATCCAGACTTGTGGGGATATCCCGCACTGTCAGAACCAGATGGTCCAGATGACTGATCTGCATGTTCTGTCTCCGTTAATTAAAAGGAACGCGGCAACTCGAGCAGATGCTCGGCCACATAGGACAGGATCAGGTTGGTGGAGATGGGCGCCACCTGATACAGGCGGGTCTCGCGAAACTTACGCTCGACGTCATACTCATTGGCAAAACCGAAACCGCCGTGGGTTTGCAGGCAGGCATTGGCCGCTTCCCAGCTGGCCTTGGCTGCCAGGTACTTGGCCATATTGGCCGCCGCCCCGGCTTTACCCCCGCTGTCGTATTCTTCGCAGGCGCGCCAGCGCATCAAGTCGGCGGCTTCCAGCTCGATATGGGCTTCGGCAATCGGGAACTGTACGCCCTGGTTCTGCCCGATCGGACGACCGAACACCACACGATCACGGGCGTATTGTGCAGACTTTTCATTGAACCAGCGGCCATCACCGATGCATTCAGCGGCGATCAGCGTGCGCTCGGCATTGAGCCCGTCGAGGATATAACGAAAGCCCTTGCCCTCTTCGCCGATCAGGCTGCTGGCGGGGATTACCAGGTTGTCGAAAAACAGCTCGTTGGTCTCGTGATTGACCATATTGGCAATCGGCTGCACGGTCAGGCCGTTGCCGATGGCTTCGCGCAGATCGACCAGAAAGATCGACATGCCGTCGGCTTTTTTCTGCACGTCGGCCAACGGCGTGGTGCGGGCCAGCAGGATCATCAGGTCGGAATGCTGAACCCGCGAAATCCACACCTTCTGGCCATTGATCACATACGTGTCGCCCTGGCGCACGGCAGTGGTCTTGATCTTCGTGGTGTCGGTGCCCGTGGTTGGCTCGGTCACTGCCATCGACTGCAAACGCAGCTCGCCACTGGCCAGGCGGGGCAGGTAATAACTTTTTTGCGCCTCGCTGCCGTGACGCAGCAAGGTAAACATATTGTACATCTGGCCATGCACGGTGCCGGAGTTGCCGCCACAGTGGTTCACTTCCTCAAGAATCACCGAGGCCTCAGCCAGCCCCAGGCCCGAACCGCCGTAGTGCTCGGGGATCATCGCCGACAACCAGCCGGCTTCGGTCATGGCGGCGACAAAGGCTTCAGGAAAGCCCTTGTCTTCGTCAATCTTGCGCCAGTACTCGGCTGGAAACTCCGCACACAGGGCGCGGACACCCTCGCGAATGGCGTTATAGTCTTCGTTCAGATACGGATTCATTAGCGCTCCTTGTTGTCGTTATTAGTCGAAGCTCACTTCGCCCTGCTGGGCGATACCCTCTGCGTTGCCCACCCACAACTCGGCTTTGCCCGCCGCCACGACACGCCCCCGCAGCACAAAGGGCTGAGGCGCAATCAACGGCCGCACGCCGCGATAGGCAAAGCGCCGCACTTGGGCCTGGGGATTGGCGCGGCAAAAAGCGCGCAGGCTGAGGGTGGCCATCAGCGGCCCGTGTACCACCAGCCCCGGGTAGCCTTCCGTTGCGGTCGCATAAGGCCAGTCGTAATGGATGCGATGGCCATTGAAGGTGACCGCCGAGTAGCGGAACAGCAAGGTGGAGCTCGGCGTGATCGACTCCTGCCAAATGCCCGCAGGCAAGGGCTCGCCCTCTGCCAGCTTGGGCGGGGTTGGTTCGCGGTAGACAATGTCCTGTTCTTCGCGAATGGCCAGTTGGCCGTCCTGCAGATAGTCATGCTGGACAGTGACAAACAGCAGCGAGCCGGTTTTACCGATTTTTTCCCGAACATCGAGAATGGTGGAAAAACGCGTCGCCCTGGCATCCACCCTGAGTGGAGTAAAGAACTCGACACGCCCGCCCGCCCACATGCGGTTGCGGTTGTGGGCCGGAGGCAAAAAGCCGCCCCGGGCCGGGTGACCATCACCACCCAGCCCCTGTTCCTCTACCGTGGGCTGAAAGAAACACCACTGCCACAACGCCGGCAGAGGCTCCCCGGCCTGCGGCACCTTCTCACCGAAGGTAGCGGCGATACGGGTGACCAGGTTCAGGCTAAGAACGTCATGGATTTCTTCAGTACGACCGATCCAGTCGGCCAGTGCGTTATCGCTCATCGGTGATTGCCCCGTGGCTTGTTATTTTGGCCATGATTGCCAAAAGCCGGGCGATCTGTGAATCTGCGTTTCGGTAAGGGGGCGTTCGGTTTTGCTTAACGCTCAAGCTCAACGGAAATCAGCCATGCATTTTGATCTTGTCGACCTGCGCCTGTTTATTCATATCGCCGAATCCCCCAGCCTCACCCAGGGTGCGCGCAAGGCGTTTATCTCGCCGCCAGCCGCCAGTGCACGGATCAAGAGCCTGGAAGAGAACCTGGCCAGCCGCCTGTTGTACCGCGACAGCCGCGGGGTTGAACTGACCCCCGCCGGTGAACTGTTCTTGCACCATGCGCGGATGATCATGCGCCAGGTGGACTATATGAAAAGCGAGTTCACCGAGTACGACACCGACGCGTCGGGGCATATCAGGATCTTTGCCAACACCACGGCGGCCACTGAATTCTTGCCCGGTATCCTGGCCGGTTTTCTTGCCGAACGCCCAGGTGTGACAGTGGACCTGCAAGAGCGCCTGAGCCGCGATATCGTCCGCGGGGTCATGGATGGCTCAACGGATATGGGCATCATTGCCGGTCCGGTCGAGGCTGACAGCCTGCAGGTCATCCACTTCAGCACCGACCAATTGATCCTGGTCACCTCACTGGATCACCCCCTGGCCCACTCCAGGTCGATCAAGCTGGCCGAAACCCTGGCCTATCCGCATATCGGCCTGCACGAAGGCACTACCCTGCTGCGATTTTTAAATGAACAGGTCGCCCTGCACGGCAATACCCTGAACATGCGCATCAAGGTCTACAGCTTCGAAGCGATGTGCCGGATGGTCGAAGCCGGGGTGGGTATCGCCATCCTGCCGGAGTCTTCGGCCCGTCGTCACCAGCAGACCATGGGCCTGTCGGTGATCGAACTGGACGAGCCCTGGCGGGTGCGCGAACGCAGCATTCTGGTGCGCGACCTGCAGGCACTGCCCAAGGTGACCCGGGCCTTGATCAACAGGGTGCTGGAGCATCACAAGAGCGTTGAGCCAGGCAATTAGTCCTGCACCGATATCCTTGGCCAGCGATCAGACCCGGCATGCGATAAGCCGTCAGATCAGCCTTGCGGAGCAGCGCATCGACTCTGGTTGCGGTAATGCTGCGGGCCGATGCCCAAGTGCTTGTGAAACCCTCGCCGCATACGCTCTTCCCGACCAAAGCCTGCGGTTTCGGCTATCCGCTTGATCGGCTCGCGGGTGGTTTTCAGCAACTGGCAGGCAGCTTCAATACGTAAGAGCTCTACCGCATGTGCAGGTGTATGGCCAGTAGTGGCCACGTAGGCACGGGCAAAGTGGCGCGCACTCATGCCAAATTGCTCCGCCAGTGTTTCCACACGCAGGTCGCTTTGCAGGTTGGCTGCAATCCAGGCATGCAGACGCACCAGGCGCACGTCAGGGGCGGTACGCAAGGCCAGGGACTGGGCATTGAGCGAAGCGCTGAGCTGGGGTTGAGCCGCCGAGCGCCATACGAAAACGGTGAAATAGCGCGCCAGCTCCAATGCCGCATGGGGGCCGAGATCCTGCTCCACCAGCCCCAGCGCCAGGTCGATACCGGCAGCAGCTCCCGCGCACGTCCACAGATTCGCGTCATGCAGGTACAACCCTTCAGTCTGGCACTGGAGCGCCGGGTAGCGGGCTTGCAGTTCTTCGGCAAACTTCCAGTGGGTCACCACCTTGCGCCCCTCAAGCAGACCGGCAGCGGCCAAGGCGAATGTTCCAGTACCTATGGAACACAGCCTGCGTACGGCCGTGGCGCGGCGGCGCAACCAGCTGCACACAGGTACGCTGGCTTCAAGTGCTGCCACACCCGGACCCCCTGCCACGATCAGGGTGTCGATAACGTCCGCTTGCTGGTCGATCTGTTCCAGGGACAGTGTATTGACGCTGATCCCGGAAACCGAGGTTATCTGGCCTCCCATGGGCGATACGAGCAACAGCCGATAAGGTGGATCGCTGGCAAAAGTGCCGCCCAACAGCCGCGGTATCGCGGCGAAGACCTCAAGTGGCCCCGCGGCGTTGAGCAATAACAGCTCATCGAATGCCAGCACCACCACCGTACGCGGCGTGGCGTCCGGCATGGCAGCAAAAGAGGGGTGTTTGGCATGGAGCGCCACGGTTTGCCTCGACATACTCGATTCCACGCACACAGGGGAGACCGACAATGCTCCCCTGCCGCGCACAATACCAGTGGAACCTAGTGGGAGTGGCACCATGTCAAAACTGCACAACACCACCCTGAAGCGCCACAAGACCGGTCTGGTCGGCGTCGACCACGCCCGTAGCGCCGGTGGCTACACACTGTTCGCCCCGCAAACGGCAGATGGCAATGTGTTCCTGATCGATCTGGAAGGCGAAATCGTACACCGCTGGAAGCTGCCCTGGCGCCCCGGCCGCGACGCCGTAATACTGCGCAACGGCAACCTGGGATACAACGGCAACCACCCCGACTCGCCAGAGTTGTTTACGGGCTGGTCAGTCTGGCACGGCGGCGCCTTCAGCGAAGTCACTGCCGAGGGAGAAGTGGTGTGGGAACACACTGACCTGATGCACCATCACGATGCCCAATGGCTGGACAACGGTCATCTGCTCTACACCACCGTTGAACCACTGAGCCCGCAGCTGGCCAGCCGCGTGGTGGGCGGCATTCCTGGCAGCGAAGCACCCGACGGGGTGATCTATGCCGATGTGGTCAAGGAAGTCGACCGCCAGGGCCATGTTGTGTGGGAGTGGCGCAGCTGGGAGCACCTGCGCCCTGAAGACTATCCGCTGCATGATGCGTTTGAACGCTACCACTGGCCGATGACCAACGCCGTCTCGCCGGGCCGCGATGGCAAGATCATTCTCAGCCTGCGCAGCGTCTCAGCGGTGATTGCCATTTCGCGCAGCAGCAGTGAGGTGCTGTGGCGACTGGGCCATGATCTGGTTGCGCAACAGCACTGCCCGAGCGAGCTGGAAAACGGCAACGTGCTGGTATTCGACAACGGCATCTTTCGGCCACACACCAGCATGCCGCACTCACGAATACTGGAAATAGAGCCACTGAGTCAACAGATCGTGTGGCAGTATGCCGATACCCCGGGCTATGCCTTTTTCACCCCGTTCATGGGCGGCGCGCAACGCCTGCATAACGGCAATACGCTGGTGACCGAGGCCAATTTTGGTCGACTGTTTGAAATCACGCCGACGGGAGAAGTGGTCTGGGAATATATCAATCCCTTCTTTGCCCCGTACCCGGATGCAGCCTCCAGAGCCTATCTGCCGGGTGAAAACAACGCGATCTTCCGCGCGCACCGCTATCAGCGCCGGGAAATACCATGGTTGGTTGTAACATAAAAAGCTAAAAGCCCCTCACCACGCCTCTCCCGGAGGGAGAGGGTTGGGGTGAGGGGCTTTTGATCTTTGACAACCTGCGGGATGAGGCGACCGGAAATCAATTCCGCTCGAGTGCATTCACCAGATCATGGAAAGCTTCACGGTTGGAGTCGTTGAGCCCCATCAGAATCTTGTGCGCTTCCAGCACTTTTACCCGCACCACTTCTTCTGTCTGATCCTGCGAAGGCAGGTCGGTCAGGCAATCCGGGCAAGGGATCGGCTTGCCGATGATGTTGAACACCTGATCGAAGCCCATCGACTCCAGCAGCCGGGTGATGTCTTCGTGGGTGGTGACAACAGTCGGCAACAGGCCTGTTTTTTGGCGCGACAATATCGACAGTTTCGCCAGCAAACCCAAGGTGGTGCTGTCGATACTGCGGGTTTCGGTGAGGTCAATCACGATGGCATTGAAATTCAACGCCGTGAAAATCCTCTCGATCGTCGCATCCAGTGCCGAACACAACGTCAGACGCACTTCACCCACAAACTTCAGGACAAAAGTGCCGTCCTGTTCGGCGAACTGAATTCTACCGGTACTCATTTAAGATTCCTGCTCAACACCAACAAGGCGATATCATCCGGCATCTCCCCTAGCGTAGCTAATCCAAACACTTTGCGCAGACCATCCAGGCTGCCGCCTGCTGCTTTAACCCGTTGCGGTAAAGCAGCTTCTTTTTCTTTGAGCGTCTGCTCGGTCAAAAGATCCAGGATGCCGTCCGACATCAGTGTCAGGCTGAAAGCTTCAGGCAATTTCATAACCTGGTCTTCATAGGTGGCTTCGTTGAACAGGCCAACGGGCAAACCCCGCCCTTCCAGATAACGGACACTGTCTGGAGTGTAGAGCACCGGCAGCGGCAAGTGCCCGCCAATGCTGTAGGTCAGTTCGCCGCTTTCTTCATTGATCACACCGCCCACCATGGTCACGTGCTTGCCCAGCTTGCAGTTGATCAGGCCACGGTTGATATGCCCAAGCACTTCGGAGGGCTTGAACTCCGGCAAGGTGCCATTGCGCTTGGACTCGAACAGCAGGCGCGTGGTCATGAACTTGAGCAGCACCGTGACAAAGGCCGAAGAGGCGCCGTGCCCGGAAACATCCGCCAGATAAAAAGCGACCCGACGCTCGTCAACCCGGAAGTAGTCGACAAAATCCCCGGACAGATACAGTGACGGGATGATCTTGTGGGCAAAACTGAACTCATCAGTGGTCCAGGGGCTGACCGGCAGCATGTTCATCTGCACCTGCCGGCCGGCGTTCTGGTCTTCCTGCAGCAAATGCAGGCTGGCTTCCAGTTCCCGGTTGGCCGACTCCAGCTTCTCACGGTAGCGCTGGTTCTCAAGCTGCAACCGCGCACGATCCAGAGCTCGGTGAACCGAATGCTCCAGCACGGCAAGGTCTTCCAGCGGCTTGATCAGGTAGTCGGCAGCGCCAAGGCGCAAAGCCTCGACCACATCGCTCATCACGCCTGCGCCCGAGATGACGATCACCGGCGTTTGCGCCGACCGCTGGGCAACCTGGCGAATCACCTCCAGGCCACTCATTTGCGGCATGCGCAGGTCACAGATGATCAGATCTGGCTGCTCTTGCTCGAACATCTGAAGGCCTTGCAAGCCATTATTGGCCTGAAGGACGCTGAAGCCGCTGTCTTCCAGGTAGGCCGCCAGACTTGCGCGTACTACCTGGTCGTCATCAATGATCAGCAGCGTGGCACTGGTTTTTTGCATGTGGGCAAATGGCGCCAGAATTAGGTTGTCGTTGAAGCTCGTAAACATCGGGCTCAACAACTGAAATGGCTTGTGAACATCCCTGATTCAAATCGACTGTATTGCTCGATCCTACAAAGGTGCCCGTGTAAGGCGCAGACGGTACTCCCATCCGCGGGGTGTTTCAAGCTCAGGCCGATAGCGGCTTGAGGTGTTCGTCACGTTAAATTACTGCGGGTTATAAGAACCACGTTTACGGCAACTAAAACCTTGGTAACAAAGGCCGCAAAGCCGATTGATTCTCATCTGCACCCATACAAAAAACGGCCACAAGGGCCGTTTTTTGCGCATCGGTCAAACGACTCAGAAGTCGTCGACAACCTGCCCGTCCTTGACCTTGAATTCACGGCTTTGCAGATACGCATTGCGGATAAAGATGTATTTATCCCCCGTGATCAATTTTTCGGCCGACAGCAGATTGGCGCGGGCATCGATGATTTTCATCCCGGCAACGGTGTTACGTGCTGAAACGTCATGCATGTAGCGGTAAGGTTCGGCATAGGAGTCCGGGTAGATGCCCAGGGCATCTCGCACCGTACTTGGGCCCAGCAGCGGCAATACAAGGTAAGGGCCGCTGCTCAGCCCCCAGTAGCCAAGGGTCTGGCCAAAGTCTTCGTCGTTGCGCTGCAGGCCCATCTTGGTGCCCACATCAAAGAAGCCGCCGACACCGATAATGGTGTTCATCAGCAAACGGGCGGTATCCACGCCCGCAGCGTGGGGTTTTACCTGCAGCACGTTGTTGGCCAGGTTGCGCACGTCACCGACGTTGCGGTACATATTGTGGATGCCATCCTCCAGAAACTGCGGAGTGATGAACTGGTAGCCCTGGGCAATCGGCTTCAGGGCATAGGTGTCGAGGGTGTCGTTAAACTTGAACACAACCCGGTTAAACCCTTCCCACGGGTCATCCTCGGTGGCGGCATTGGCAGCAAACGGCATCATGGCCACACCGGCACAGACAAACAATGGGGCGAGACGAACAGTCCAGCGCATAGCAAAACTCCCTGAAGTTACTCAACACTTGGGCGCTATGCCCTGAGTCTGAACATCAGTATAACGGCAAATGGCTTTTAGGCAGCCCCCAAGCAATCGCCTAAACAGACTTGTATAAAACATAGACGTTCCCCCCGCTGCCGATTCTTTTAAAACCACCCGCCTGAACGACAAAAACACCCACCGGGGATTTTGATAGAGATCATGCACTTCGCCCGCGAGTGGATTAATCTAGAGACAGACCTTTTGCTCACTTCGAAGGTCTACACCAGAGCCTATCAATAAAGGATGAATGCTATGCCTGCCCGCGATCTGCAAGAACAACTCAATACCTTGCGCGAGCAACTGGAACAGAACCCGCCGCTCACCCAGGAAGAGCGTGAACACTTGAACCAGCTCGCCACACAAATCCAGGCTCAGATCGACATCGAAAAAGCGACCAACGATTCCAGCCTTGCCGACAGCGTCAACCTCGCTGTAGAGCGCTTTGAGGTCGATCATCCCACTCTCGCCGTTACCCTGCGCAGCATCGTGCAAACCTTGGGCAATATCGGCATCTGATTTCCGGTAACCCCCAGAAACAAAAAAGCCCCGACTCATCGCACATGAGCCGGGGCTTTGTTTTGCAACTCAGGCTGTCAGAGCCCTGATTGACCGCTTAACGCCAGGTCCAGCAGCTCGCGGTTGGCCACCGCGTACATGGCATAGTCGCTGCCGGTGGCGGCACGCAGATCCACCAGCATCGAGCGCCAGCGCTCAACCATCGAGTGGTTCTGTTCAAGCCACAGCGCCAGCCGTGCCTCGATACTTTCCCCGGCCTCGGTCATCTGCAACACCGAAATGGTAATTGCCCGCTGCTGCCAGTCGATATCGTCGCGGAACGCCTCGCGGGCCAGGGCCTGCCAGTTGTTCTCCACCGGCAGGTTGCTGATCTGCTGCAAGTACCAGGTCAGGTCCAGCGCACTGCCCACGGCGAAGTACGTCTTGGCCACATCCGCAGCATTTTGCCCGGTGACATCCGAAGCCTCGATAATCGGCAACAGGGTATACAGGTGCGTGGTACCCGCTACCATGCGCGCCAGCAACTCCGGCACGCCCGCCTCGACGTAGGCCTGATAGCGGGTCTGCCAGCCTTCGCGGGTCGGCCCTTCCAGGAGTTCGTCGAGCTTGAGGCCCAATGCCGCCAGATGCGGGCCGAAATGCGCCACATCCCGTGCAGCATCCAGCTCGTTACGACGGCTGCGCAGGAACCAGCGTGTAGCGCGGCGCCCCAGACGCATCAACTCATCCATCAGCGCCAGCTGGATTTCAGCCGGTACCTGATAGTCCAGCGCCTCGATCTGCCGGAACCAGTGCGGCAGGTGGAAAATATCACGCACGATGACGTAGGCGCCGGCCACGTTGGCAGCACTCATCCCCGTCGACTCTTTCAGGCGCTCGACAAAGGTGATGCCCATATGGTTGACCAGATCGTTGGCAATCTGGGTGCTGACGATTTCACGCTTCAGGCGATGGCGACGCATGGCTTCGGCAAATTTGCTCACCAGCATCGGCGGGAACGCGGTTTCCATGTCCCGGGTCAGGTAGTCGTCATCCGGCACCCGGGAGTTGAGCAGCGCCTCTTTAAGGTCGATCTTGCTGTACGAGATCAGCACCGACAGCTCGGCACGGGTCAGACCGTGGCCCGCCGCTACGCGTTCGTTGAGCTGCTCTTCTGACGGCAGGAACTCGATGGCACGGTCCAGCTTGCCACGGGCTTCCAGATCGTTCATCAGGCGCTTGTATTCGGCAATCCGCTCATAGGCCTTGCGCGCGGCCAGCGAAATGGCCTGGGTCTGCTTGTAGTTGTTGCCCAGGACCAGGCCGCCCACCTCATCGGTCATGCTGCCCAGCAGCTGGTTACGCTGCTTCTCGGTCATATCGCCGGCCTGCACCACTTCATTGAGCAGGATCTTGATATTCACTTCGTGGTCAGAGCAGTCCACACCGCCGGCATTATCGATAAAGTCGGTGTTGGAGCCGCCGCCATTGAGGTTGAACTCGACACGGCCCAGCTGGGTCATGCCCAGGTTGCCGCCCTCGCCTACCACCTTGCAGCGCAGCTCGTTGCCGTTGACCCGTAATGCATCATTGGCCTTGTCGCCGACATCGGCATGGCTTTCGCTACTGGCCTTGACGTAGGTACCGATACCGCCGTTCCACAGCAGATCCACCGGGGCCTTGAGCAAGGCATTGAGCAGTTCGGTGGGGGTCAGCCTGTCAGCGGTAATCGCGAAGCGCTCTTTCATCTGCGCGGAGATGGCGATGCTTTTCGCGCTGCGCGAGAAGATCCCGCCGCCCGCCGACATGATGCTGGTGTCGTAGTCCGACCACGCCGAACGCGGCAGATCGAACAGGCGCTGACGCTCGGCGAAGCTGCTGGCAGGCTCCGGGTTCGGGTCGATAAAGATATGCAGGTGGTTGAACGCCGCGACCAGTTGCAACTGATCGGACATCAGCAGGCCGTTGCCGAACACGTCACCGGCCATATCGCCGATACCGACCACGCTGATGCTGTCTTTCTGAACGTTGATCCCGCGCTCTTTAAAGTGACGCTGCACGCCAACCCAGGCACCTTTGGCGGTAATGCCCATCTTTTTATGGTCATAACCGGCCGAACCGCCCGAAGCGAACGCATCGCCCAGCCAGAAGCCGTAATCGATGGCAATGCCGTTGGCGATATCGGAGAAGGTTGCGGTGCCCTTGTCGGCAGCCACCACCAGGTACGGGTCATCATCATCGTGACGGACCACGTTCAACGGCGGTACCAATGCGCCGTCTTTCAAGTTGTCGGTAATGTCCAGCAGGCCGGAAATAAAGATCCGGTAGCAGGCAATCGCCTCGGCCTGGATTTCATCACGGCCGCCGCCCAGCGGCAGGCGGCGCGGCACGAAGCCGCCTTTGGCGCCCACCGGCACAATGACCGAGTTTTTCACTTGCTGGGCTTTTACCAGGCCCAGCACTTCGGTGCGGAAGTCTTCTTCACGGTCCGACCAGCGCAAGCCGCCACGGGCCACGTTGCCGAAGCGCAAGTGCACGCCTTCAACCCGCGGCGAGTAGACGAAGATTTCAAACTTCGGCACCGGCCTTGGCAGCTCGGGAATCAGGTGCGGGTTGAACTTGAAGCTGAAGTAAGAACGGTTGTGACCGTTGCCATCCGGCTGGTAGAAGTTGGTGCGCAACGTGGCTTTGATCAAGTCCAGGTAACGACGCAGGATGCGATCTTCGTTGAGCACCTGAACATCATCCAGGGCCGTCAGGATCGCCTGTTCCAGACGCAGCTGCTTGTCTTCGAGGTCTTCCGCCGTCAGCTTGCGCGCCAGGTAGAAGCGGGTCTTGAACAGCCGGGTCAACTCGCGGGCGATGTCGGTGTGGTTGTTCAGGGTGCTGGCGATATACCCCAGGTCAAAACCCAGGCGAATCTGCTTCAGGTAACGCGCGTATGCACGCAGCAGCGCCACGTCGCGCCATGGCAGGCCGGCAGTCAGTACCAGGCGGTTGAAAGCATCGTTCTCGGCATCGCCGCGTACGATATGCACGAACGCATCCTGCAGCGTGTCGTTGAGTTGCTGGATATCCAGGTTCAAGCCTTCGCCAGCGGTAAAGGCGAAGTCATGGATCCAGAACTCACGGCCATTGGCATGCCGCAAACGGTACGGGAACTCGCCCAGCACGCGCAGGCCGAGGTTCTCCAGAATCGGCAGGACATCGGACAGGGCCAGCGGCGTATCGGCGTGATACAGCTTGCAATGCAGCTCCTGACCGGCACTTTGCCCCAGCGGCTGATAGAAACTCATCACCAGCGGGTTCTTTTCGCTCAGGTTCATCAGGTGCTGCATGTCGACCACGGCCGAATGTGCAGCAAAGCGTTCGCGATAGCCTGCCGGGAAACCTTTGGGGAAATCGGCCAGCACCTTGGTGCCATTGGCCTCGCCAAAGCTTTCGACCACCAGGCTGGCGTAGTCGTCCTGCCAGCTGCGGCAGGCCTGGATCACTTCTTTTTCCAGCAGCAACGGGTCGATATCGATGCGGTTTTTCGGGTCAACCCGCAGAATCAGCTGCACGCGGGCCAGCACCGACTCCGAGAAGAAGGTCCAGAACTCGCAATCCGACGCCTGCAGACGCTCCATCAGCACCTGCTGGATTTTCTGCCGCACTTCGGTGGAATAGATATCCCGCGGTACGTAGGCCAGGCAATAGCAGAAGCGGCCGTACGGGTCCTTGCGCAGGAACACGCGAATCTTGTTGCGCTCCTGGATTTGCACGATCGACATCACGGTGTTGAACAGTTCATCCACCGGAGTCTGGAACAAGTCGTCACGGGGCAGGACTTCCACCACCTGGGCCAGTTCCTTGCCCAGGTGAGCCTTGGCCTGGAAGCCCGAGCGGCGCTCGATTTCTGCCACCTTGCGACGAATATAAGGGATCACCCGCACGCTCTCGCCGTACACCGAAGAGGTGTACAGGCCCATAAAGCGGCACTCCTTGATGACCTTGCCGCTGGCATCGATCTGGCGAATCGACACATAGTCCGGGTACGCCGGGCGATGCACGCGGCTCGGGTGGGCGGCCTTGGCGAACGACAGCAGGGTCGGCTCGCGCAGGTAGCTGACGGCGTAGTCTTCGATACGCAGGTCTTCGGCGGTGAGCCCCGCGCGCAACAGCTTGGTCAGGCCCAGGAACGAGTCGGGGTCATATTCGATATGACCCCCATCGGCATCGTCACGCACCACAAATTCTTCATAGCCCAGGAAGGTGAAGTGGTTGCCCACCAGCCATTCCAGGAAGCTTTTGACTTCGGCTTTCTCATCGGCATCGACGGCGTACTGGCAGTTGTCGACACTGGCCAGCAGTTCCTGCACCTTGGCCTTCATCGGCTCGAAGTCAGCCACGGCAACCCGTACTTCACCCAGAACCTGCTCCAGTTCCTTGCTCAGCACATTCAATTCGGCGGCGTGTGCGCAGCGATCGATTTCCAGGTACATCAGCGACTCTTGCGAGACGCCTTCCCCCGTGGTGCCCTTGGGCAGGATTTCCAGCAACTCGCCTTTGGCGCCGCGACGCACGCTCAACACCGTGGTTTGCAGGGTATGAATGCTGTAACCGCGACGGTTCAGCTCGGTACGCACCGAGTCCACCAGAAACGGCAGGTCGTGGTGCAGGACTTCAACTGCCGTGTGGGTGGACTGCCAGCCGTGGCGCTCGTAGTCGGGGTTGAACACCCGCACTTGCGGCTGGGCCGGGTCGAAACGCTCCAGCAGGCGCCAGGCCGACAGCGTGCAGCCGGCGAGGTCGGACATGCGCCGCTGGGTAAGTTCATCCAGAGAAATGATGCCGAAGAATTGCTCAGCGAACAGCGCCACTTGTGGCAGTGCCTGTTCACTGATGTGCTGCGCCAGTGCCGCTTGCAGTTGATGCTGGAAGTCGGCTTTGCTGGCTGCGGTGAAGAACGCCATCTGTGGTACTCCGCTTGGGCTTGTTATTGAGAGAAGCGTCGCGTGTTGTTCCCGCGTGAGGAGGTGAAGCTGGTCGTGACCCACGGGTCACATTCACCTGCAAGGATGGTTATCTACAAAAACGACTGCCGGTTGAACAGGCTGTGTCTTTAGAGATAACAATCACCGCGCAGCTTAACGATTGCGCTGTACGGCCTGCTTACGGTGCGGCGACATATTCGGTCATCGGGACGCAACCGCCAGGGCGGTCATAGAACAACCCTAGCATCGGCAAGCGAAAAACCTTCATAAAAGCACCGTAGTTTCCGTAGCGAGCACCAGAAATGACTGACCATTTGCCCAGTTGTTCCATTCAAACCTGCATAAATCGGTTCAGGCTGGCAAAATTGGCCTCTGATCGACCTACCCGCGCCCAGAGCGCCAGGAATTACCCATGCAAATGAACACCGACCACCTGCTCGCCAACCCGTGCGACGACGAAGAAGACAATATGGCCATGCTGTGCTGCCACACCGACAGCGGCGAAATGTTTCTGATGACCCGTTACCCGGACGAAGACGAGCTGGAAATCACCCTGGAAGACGAGCCTTCGACCCTGGACGGCGTCAAGGTCACCTTGAGCCCTACCCGCCTGCTGATCGAAATCGGCGCGGGTGATGCGGATGTTCTCAAGGGCGATGACCACCTGGAAATCCTCCACAACACCCCTGCGGCAGACCTTGGCGAAGTCGAAGAGACCCTGCAGAACATCCTCAAGGGCACCGGCACCTATATCAGCGAGCTGAATTAATCCTCCATGAGGAAGGGAGTCTTGCAGGGCACATCGTGGGAGCGAGCCTGCTCGCGATGCAGGCGATGCGATCTGTCTGGCCCAACGCACTGATACCATCGCGAGCAGGCTCGCTCCCACAGTCATACACTTCCACTGGAGCTCGCCACCATGCGCCCGATCTTCGATGCCCACTGCCATATCATTGACAGCACCTACCCGCTGATTCCCAACAATGGCTATGTGCCCGAGTTCTTCAGTGTCGATGACTACCTGGCCCGGGCCACCCCCCTGGGTATCGTGGGCGGTGCCGTGGTATCGGGTTCCTTTCAGGGCTACGACCAGAGCTACCTGATCGCTGCACTCAAGCGTTTAGGCCCGGGGTTTGTGGGCGTGACCCAGTTGCCCGCCAGTGTCACCGATGCCGAGCTGCAG
Source organism: Pseudomonas sp. FSL R10-0056 (assembly GCF_009600105.1). Taxonomy (NCBI): domain Bacteria; kingdom Pseudomonadati; phylum Pseudomonadota; class Gammaproteobacteria; order Pseudomonadales; family Pseudomonadaceae; genus Pseudomonas; species Pseudomonas sp. FSL R10-0056. The sequence continues at coordinate 4,334 of NZ_WIWL01000213.1, read as the reverse complement.
ACCCTGCGCCGGCAGGGCATCCGCGCCCTGCGCTTCAACCTCAAGCGCGGAGGCTCCGAACAACTTGACCAGCTCGAATCATTGGCCATGCGCGTGCATGAACAAGTGGGCTGGCATTCCGAGCTGTACGTTGACTCACGGGAACTGTCAGGGCTGGAAGACCGGTTGCGACGCCTGCCGGCGCTGAGCATCGACCACCTGGGTTTAAGCCATGAGGGCCTGCCCAGCCTGCTGCGCCTGGCGGAGCACGGCGTGCGGATCAAGGCCTGCGGTTTTGGCCGGGTTGATTTTGCCGTACCGCAAGTACTGCAACAGATCCATAGCATCAACCCCGACGCCCTGATGTTTGCTACGGACCTGCCATCAACCCGGGCGCCACGGGCCTTTGAGGACAACGATATTGCCTTGCTGGTAGAGGCCCTTGGCGAAGATGGCGCACACAAAGCCCTGTGCCATAACGCACGCAGCTTTTATGGCTTTTAATCCTGTAGCCGCTGACGAGCGTAGCGAGGCTGCGATCGAAGGCAAAGCGTTCGCAAATCCGATAGACGCGGTGCAGCCGAACTATCGGATGGCCGGGATTTAGGACTGCTGCGCAGCCGTTCGCAGCCTCGCTACGCTCATCAGCGGCTACAAGACCCCATGCAGATGAGCACCAATCTCAACAAGCCCGGGCATTTCAGGTTTTTCCTGTAAAAATCCCCACCGCCATTAGTCCGCAGAGCCTCCAATGGATTAAAGTAACGCCCCCAGCCCCGGTGTAATTTCTGCGCCGCCGGTGTCCTTTTCAGGAACAGTCATCGATGGAACATCGTGAAGCGCTACTGGCGCTGCGAACCTTTCTTTCAACCCAGATCCTCGGTCAGGAAAAACTGATCGACCGTCTGCTGATCGCCTTGCTCGCTGATGGCCATATGCTGGTCGAGGGCGCCCCCGGCCTGGCCAAGACCAAGGCCATCAAGGAGCTGGCAGAAGGTATTGAAGCGCAGTTCCATCGAATCCAGTTCACTCCCGACCTGCTGCCTGCCGATATCACCGGCACCGAGATCTATCGCCCGGAAACCGGCAGTTTCGTGTTCCAGCAAGGGCCGATCTTCCATAACCTGGTACTGGCAGACGAAATCAACCGCGCCCCGGCCAAGGTGCAATCGGCGCTGCTCGAAGCCATGGCCGAGCGCCAGGTCAGTGTCGGGCGCAGTACCTATGAGCTGTCGCCGCTGTTTCTGGTCATGGCCACGCAAAACCCCATTGAGCAGGAAGGCACCTACCCGCTGCCCGAAGCCCAGCTCGACCGCTTTCTGATGCACGTCAAAATCGGTTTCCCGGATGCCGCCGTCGAACGCCGCATTCTGCAGCAGGCACGCGGCGAAGCCCTTAACGGGGAAACCAAGCCCGAGCGCCGGGTCAGCCAGCAGGCCATCTTCGCCGCGCGCAAGGAAATCCTCGGCCTGTACATGGCCGATGCCGTGGAGGAGTACCTGGTGCAACTGGTCATGGCCACCCGCACCCCGGGCAAGTTCGACCCGGAAATGGCCGAGTGGATCGCCTACGGCGCCAGCCCCCGCGGTTCGATTGCCCTGGACCGCTGCGCACGGGCCCACGCCTGGCTGGCCGGGCGCGACTTCGTCAGCCCCGAAGATATCCAGGCTGTGTTGTTTGACGTGCTGCGCCACCGCATCATCCTGTCGTTTGAAGCCGAAGCCGCCGGTATCGACCAGGACCGCGTGGTGCAACGCATCCTCGACGTCGTGGCCGTTGCCTGACCCATGAACACCCCCCTGCCCGCCGAGCCCGGCATCCGCGTCACCCTTGCGGAACTGATCGAGATGCGCCATCGGGTGCGTGAAGTGCAGCTGTTCGCCTCGCCCAGCCAGCGCAGCCCGCTGGTGGGCCTGCATCACTCGAAACTGCGTGGACGCGGGGTCGACTTCGATCAGGTGCGGGTCTATCAGGCCGGTGACGATGTGCGCACCATTGACTGGCGCGTCACGGCGCGTACCCAGGAACCGCATACCAAGATGTTCCATGAGGAACGCGAGCGGCCAATTTTCATCCTTGCCGAACAAAGCCGGCGGCTGTTTTTCGGCTCGGGGCTGATGTTCAAGTCGGTGCTTGCCGCCCAGGCCGCCAGCCTGATCGGCTGGGCCGCCCTGGGCCACAACGATCGTGTTGGCGGGCTCGTATTTGGCGACCATGAACACTACGAAATCAAGCCGCGGCGCAGCAAGCAGAGCCTGCTGCAGTTGCTGAACCGCCTGGTGCGGGTCAACCAGTCGCTGCACACCGAAGTGCAATCGGACCGCGACGCACTGGGCATGGCCCTGATCCGCGCCCGTGAAGTACTGCGCCCCGGCAGCCTGGTGATCGTGATCTGTGATGAACGCGGCCTCACCGACGCCGCCGAGCAGCAACTGAACCTGCTGTCACGCCATTGCGACCTGATGCTGCTGCCGTTGTCCGACCCTCTCGACCACGCCTTGCCCGCTGCCGGGTTGCTGCGCTTTGCCGAGCGCGGCGCGCAACTGGAACTGGACACCCTCAACTATGATCTGCGCCAGGCCTACCGCGCCCAGGCCGAGGCCCGCATCGCCCGCTGGGAACTGCTGGCGCAAAAACTGCGGGTGTTGCTGATGCCGCTGAGCACTCAAAGCGAGATGGTCGAACAGCTGCGCGAATACCTGAACGCCAAACGCCCCGGCAAAGCCTCATGAAAGAACTTGAACAACTGCAACCCTTGATCCTGCCGCCTGCGCTCGGCATCTGGCCGCCAGCGCCGGGCTGGTGGCTATTATTGCTCGTGGTGCCCGCCCTGGGATGGGGCCTGTGGTGGCTGCGCCGCTACCTGCCTGCCAAACGCCTGCCGGCACGCACCGAACAACCGCTCGACCCGGTACGCCTGGCTGCCCTGGAAGAACTGGCCCGTTTCCCCAAACCCTACGATGGCGCACCGGCCGGCGCCTGGTTGCAACAGCTCAACGGCCTGCTCAAGCGCCTGTGCCGCAACCACTACCCCTACAGCCAGAGCCACACCCTCAATGGCCGCAAGTGGCTGGCGTTCCTGGACAACCGCTGCCCGGCTGCCGGGTTGACCCGCTGGATGGTGCTGGTCGAAGGTGCCTACAAGCCCGAGTGCAAGCTCGACGACAAGGCCATTGCCGGGCTCAATCAGGCGGTCGAAACCTGGATTCGCAAACATGTTTGAATTTGCCTGGCCGTGGATCTTCATCCTGCTGCCCCTGCCCTGGTTGATGCGCCTGGTGCTGCCGCCTGCCGACAGCGGGGAGGCGGCGCTGCAGGTCAGTTTCTTGAGTGACCTTGAACAACTGACCCGGCGCAAGGCCCGCGCCACCCTGCCTTCCTGGCGCCAGCAAATTCCCCATATCCTGCTCTGGCTGCTGTTGCTGACGGCCGCTGCCCGCCCGCAGTGGCTGGGCGAACCTTTGCCGATTGCCGCCAGCGGCCGTGACTTGCTGGTGGCGGTGGATGTCTCGGGTTCGATGGACTACCCGGACATGCAATGGCAGGGCGAAGACGTAACCCGCCTGGACCTGGTCAAAAACCTGCTCGGCGAGTTCCTCGAAAACCGTGAGGGCGATCGCGTCGGCCTGATCCTCTTCGGCAGCCAGGCTTACCTGCAAGCGCCGCTGACCTTCGACCGCCACACCGTGCATACCTGGCTCGACGAAGCTCGCATTGGCATCGCCGGTAAAAACACCGCCATCGGTGACGCCATTGGCCTGGCCCTCAAGCGCCTGCGCCAACGCCCGGCACAAAGCCGGGTGCTGATCCTGATTACCGATGGCGCCAACAACGGCGGGCATATCGACCCGCTGACCGCCGCTCGCCTGGCTGCCGAAGAGGGAGTCAAAATCTACCCCATCGGCATCGGCGCAGACCCGGACGAGAGCAGCAAGGGCCTGCTCAGCATCAACCCCGGGGTCGACCTCGATGAGCCGGCACTCGAAGAAATCGCCAAAGTCACCGGTGGCCGCTACTTCCGCGCCCGCAACGGCGGTGAACTGGCGGCCATCAAGGACACCCTCGACCAACTGGAGCCTGTGGCCCAACAACCGACCCAGGCGCGTCCGGCGCAGGCACTCTACAGCTGGCCGCTGGCCGCGGCCCTGTTGCTCAGTATGCTGCTGGTGATCCGCGAACTGTGGCCCAACAACCCGGTGCAGCGCTGGCTAAGCAAGGAGCATTTTCTGCAGCAACATCCTGACTGGCGTGCGCGCCTCACACGCCTGCGCCTGCGGAGGCGTCGATGAGCACGCTCTGGCCGCACTGGTTCCGCCCCGAATGGCTGCTCATCCTGCCGCTGCTCGGCTGGTTGC